>JAKLEE010000156.1 GCA_022703215.1 Spirochaetota bacterium
CACGCTTTCGGGCGGCAACCCGGAATTCGTGCTCGGCCTCATGCTGCTCGAGGGCGGCGTGCCCTCCGAGAATGTGGACATCGTCAAAGGCGATCTCGCGGCGATGCTCGAACGCTTCGCCTCAGGAGAGCTCGACGCGATCGCGTGCTTCGGCGTCTGGGTGGACCGCGCCGAATCCGCGCACCCCGGGCGGACCGTCGTCTTCATGGACGAGGACATCGTGCGGACCACGAGCGCGCTCGCGGCCCGTGCGGAGGCGCTGGAGCGCGACGGCCTGCCCTATGAACGCCTGCTCCGGGCCCTGATCCGCGCCGAGGAATACGTCCGCAAGAATCCCGACAAGGCCTTCGAACTGAGCGTCAAAGCGCTCGGCATCGACGCGGAGCAGAACCGCCCGCTCTGGTATCCGGACGTCTACGGGGTCCGGCTCGACCAGTCGATCATCCGCGACATGGAAAACATGGCCCGCTGGCAGATCGACACGGGCATCGCCGCTTCGGCGGACATGCCCGACGTGCTTTCGTTCTTCGATTTCCGGCCGCTCGAGCGGATCGATTCGTCGCGCGTGACGATCATCCACTAGGCGGGACGGGGACGGAGAGCATGAGGGTCGCCACCAGGCTTAAGATAGCCATCGCCTTAACCATCGGGCTTTCCACGCTCGGACTCGCCTTCGTCGCGGCCAGCCTCGTCGTCACGACGACGACCGTGGACGGCAACGCGCGGCTGCAGAAGCTGGTATCGAACCTCTACGAGATCCGCATCCTGAGCCTCGAGTACGAGAACGCGAACCTCGACCGCACAGCGCGGCAATGGCGGGCGCTCTATCGTCAGGTCGGCGACGGCATCTCCACGTTCGACGACATGCGTCCCGAAATCCTCGTGGCCTACCGGAACGCGGGCGCCTCCTTCGAGGCTATCGTCGCGATGGGAGCGCTCGAGGATCGAACGGGCATGGAGGCGCGGGCTCGCGCGCAACGCTTCGCCACGCTCCACATCGAGACGCAGCGCGTCATCGACTGGGCAAAGCGTGACGCGGAACTCAAGACGACCCGTCTTCTGCGCGCCCTCAGGGACGCCGGCATCGGCATCGCGGCGGCGATGTTCTCGATCGGCTTCGTGGCCATCGCCCTGGTCGCGCGGCTCGGCCGACACATCCTGTCCTCGATCGATTCGCTCGGAGACGGGACAGCCCGGATTGCCCGGGGGGAGTTCTCGCTGAGGCTCCCCGCTTCCGGCGGAGACGAGCTGTCCGGTCTTGCTTCTTCCTTCAACGCCATGGCCTCCGGCCTCGAAGCCTCGTACGCCGATCTCGAGACGAAGAACGCGGAGCTCGAACGCTTCACCTACACCGTCTCGCACGACCTCAAGTCGCCGCTCATCACCATACGCGGCTTCCTCGGCTACCTGGTCGAGGACGCGGAGTCCGGGGACACGACGAGGCTCCGCGAGGACATCGGCCGCATCACCGCGGCCGCCGCCAAGATGGAACGCCTGCTCGGCGACCTGCTCGCGCTCTCGCGGATCGGGCGCAAGGCCAACCCGCCCGAGCGCTTCCCCATGCGCGTCGCGCTCGACGAGGCGCTCTCGCGAGTCGAGGGCTCCATGAATGCGAGCGGCGCGACGGTACGCGTCGGAGAGCTCGGCGAGGCCTTCGCCGACCGGGAGCGCATCATCGAAGTCTGGCAAAACCTGGTGGAAAACGCGATAAAATACGCGAAGCCCGGGGTGCCGCCCGCGCTCGAGGCCGCATCGGAGCCGCGGGACGGCCGGAGGGCCTTCCTGCTCCGGGACAACGGCATCGGCATAAAAGACGAGTACCGCGACAAGGCCTTCGCCCTGTTCGAGAAGATCGATCCCAAGTCCGAGGGCACCGGCATCGGGCTCGCGCTCGTGAAGCGCATCGTCGAGGTGCACGGCGGCCGCGTCTGGATCGAGGACGGCATCGACGGGGGCTCGACCTTCATCTTCACCCTCGCCGACGGAGGAAGCGACAGTGCCGCTTGACGCAGCCACCATACTCCACGTGGAGGACGACGACGCGCACGCCGAGCTCGTCCGGCGCGAACTCGGCAAGGCCGCTCCCCGCTCTCCGGTCAGCCGCGTGGCCGACGGGGCCGAGGCCATCGCCTACCTGTCCGGGGAAGGACCCTACGCCGACCGGCGTGCGCACCCCCTGCCCGCCCTCGTCCTGCTCGACCTCCGCCTGCCGAAGATCGACGGGCTCGAGGTGCTCCGCTTCATCAAGGAGCGCGAAGCGCTCCGTCCCATCCCCGTCGTCATGCTGACCTCGTCGGATTCGGAACGCGACCTCGCGCGCGCCTATGACACGCACGTGAACAGCTACGTGGTCAAGCCGCTCGACCACCTCCGCTTCCGCGCGCTGCTTGCGGATGTCGCACGCTACTGGATGGAGCTGAACGCGAACCCGGACCGGAGCCCGGCGTGAAGCTCGAGGAATTCCTCTCGGCCATGCGCGTGCTCATCGAGCACGCGCGCGTCGAGCGCCTCGCGGAGGACGGCAAGGTCGTATTCCTCTCCGACCTCCACCTGGGCGACCGTTCGCGGCGCGACGACTTCCGGCGCAGCGAGGTTCTCGTCGCCGAGGCGCTCGAGGGTTTCTATCTTCACGGGAACTGGCGCCTGGTGCTCAACGGCGATGTCGAGGAGCTGCAGAAGTTCGACCTGCCCGTCGTGCGCGCCGCCTACCGCGACCTTTTCGACCTGTTCGCGCGCTTCCGGGATGGAGCCGGCCTCTGCAAGCTGGTCGGCAACCACGACCACGCCCTGCTCGCCGCCAGCGACGACGAGTTTCCCATCGGCCACGCCCTCCGGCTCGAGACGGCTGCGGGCCCCATCCTGGCCTTCCACGGCCACCAGTCGAACAAATTCTACGGCAATTACAACGCCCTCGCGCAGTTCATCGTGCGCCGCGTGCTGAGCCCGCTCGCCATACCGAACGTCGGCACGCGAATGCAGAGCGAGCGCCGCTGGCGGGCCGAGCGGCGCATCTACCGCGCCGCTCGCGAGCTCGGCATGGTGGTCGTGGCCGGGCATACCCACCGCCCCCTCTTCGAGTCGCACTCGAAGTACGACACCCTGCGCTGGCAGCTGGAATCGCTCTTGCGCCGCTATACCGAGACCGACGGACGCGAGCGCGACGAGCTGGAGGCCCTGATCCGCGTCTACCGCGACGAGCTCCGCGGTCTCTCGGGGCGCGAGCTCCGCCGCCCCGTCTCGCGCAGCCTCTACGAAAAAGAGGACTTGCTGGTGCCCGCCATGTTCAACTCGGGCTCCGCCACCGGCCGCGAAGGCTTCACCGCCGTGGAAATCGAAGGACCGACCATCGCCCTGGTGCACTGGTGCCGCGAAGGCTCCGCGCGCGCCTACCTCGAGCGCGAGGCGGTCGAGGCCGCCACCCTGAGCGGCACGCCCTGGCGCCGCCAGGTGCTGGCGCGCGACACCCTCGAGTACGTGTTCGCGCGGCTCAGGCTGCTGGCGTAGGAAAGCCTCAGGATCCGGGAACCGTACGAGAGAGGAAGGGGGAATCCCTTCCTCCCTCGCGCTCCTTCCATCCCCGCCTTCGCCGCGCTTGGCTTGACTCGCCGGGCATCCGCCTTCTAGAGTGCCCTCCGCATGACCCTCAAAAAATTATTCATCGGCGAGCACCACGGCAAGCGCGTCCAGTTCTCGCGCGCCGTCATCGCCAGCTTCCCCTCCGCCGCCGCCGACTATTCGCTCGTGGCCATCCTCATGGAGTGCACCCGGATCGACATCCTGGCGGCGGGCTCGATCGGCATGCTCGCGGGACTCGCCGTCACCTTCTCGCTCGGGCGCCGCTGGGTCTTCCCGAAGGTGCCCGGCCGGCAGTTCCACAGGGAACTCCTCTTCTTCGCGCTCGGCGCGGCCGCCGGCGCGCTCATCCACACCGGCGTCCTCCTCGCGCTGAAGGACGCCGTGGCGGCGGGCCTCCACTACGCCTTCGCCAAGATCGCCGCGGTATCGGCCATGTTCGTGTGGAATTTCGTGAGCCGTCGGCTCTCCACCCGCTACCTCATACGCGCCGCGGCGAAGCGCCAGCGCGCGGGGGCGTGATCGATCCCGGAATACCCGGCGAGGAAGGAAGGTGAACCTTTCCTTCCCGTATCCCGATGGGCGTACGATATACTCGCCGGAAGATTCCCCCGACGGAGACGCCATGAAACGACCGCTTCGCTTCCTTCCCCTGCTCCTGGCCCTGGTCTTCGCCCTTCCCGCGCCCGCCCAGGTCGCGCGGAGCGCACCCTTCCACATCGGCGTCGTCACCGGCACGAGCGGAATGTGGGGGGGAGCGGAAGACCTCCGCGGCGCCGAGGAGCTGGTCCGCAGGTACGGGGCGGTCGCGGACGGCGGCATGATCCACCACGTTACCTACCCCGAGAACTTCATGGATATGCAGTGGGAGTTGATTTCGCAGATCGTGGCGCTGGCCGCCGATCCGCTCATGAAGGCCATCGTGGTCAACCAGTCCCCGCCCGGCACCGCCGAGGCCTTCAGGCGCGTACGCGAAACCAGGCCCGACATCCTGCTGCTGGCCGGGGAGCCGTGGGAGGACCCGGCCGTCATCGAGGACGCCGCCGACCTGGCCGTCAACTCGGACTTCCTCAAACGCGGCTACACCATCGTGTGGGCGGCGAAAGAGCTCGGGGCCAGGACCTTCGTGCATATTTCGTTCCCGCGCCACATGTCGTACGAGACCCTCGGCGTCCGCCGCAAGATCATGGAAGCGGCCTGCGAGGAGCTCGGCCTCGCGTTCGCTTTCGAGACCGCGCCCGACCCGACCACCGAGGTCGGCGTCGCGGGCGCGCAGGAGTTCATGCTGCGGAACGTACCTCTTTGGCTGCAGAAATACGGCAAGGACACCGCGTTCTTCGCCACCAACGACGCCCTGCTCGAACCCCTGATCCGGCGCCTGCTCGAGTACGGCGGCATCTTCGTCGAGGCCGACCTGCCTTCGCCGCTCAATGGCTACCCGGGCGCTCTCGGCCTCGACCTCTCCGCCGAGGACGGAGACTACCCGGCGATGCTGCGGAAAATCGAGAAGGCGGTGGTCGCCGGGGGCGGCGCGGACCGCTTCGGTGTCTGGACGTACAGCTACGGATCTTCGCTTGGCGCGGGGCTCGGCGAATACGCGAAGCGCGTGGTCGAGGGTACGGCGACCATGGGCGCGCTGTCCGACCTCTACGCAGCGCTCGGCGTCTTCACCCCGGGCGCCGCCTGGTCGGGCGGCTGGTACATCGACGAAGCGTCCCGGCTCACCACCACGAACCACGCCCTGGTCTACATGGACACCTACATTTTCGGCCGAGGCTACCTGCCCACCGCCCGGATCGAGGTGCCGGAGAAATTCCTCCGGATCCGTTTCTACGGACCGTGAAGCAGGGCGGGTCCCGATCGCGTCGCGGGCCGAGCCTCGGCTTGAAGGATTCCGCGAACGCGATCTCGCCACCGCGTTGGTTGCTCATTGCATTTTCGCTATATTTACCCTACGCTATGTACAAGCGAACCAGGACCGTCCTCGCCTGCCTCGCCGCGCTCTCGCTCGGCTCCGCGGCCGCCCAGGACTTCACCAGCCTCGATTTCCTCGCGCGCGAGCTCTCCGCTCGCGGCCCCGCCCTTGACGACAATCTGCGCAGGCTTTCTTCCGGCGTCCTGCTGTGGACCGACGACCCCGCCTCACGCGCCATTTTCGAGAAGGTGGTCTCGAACGTCGGCGCCCTGTCCGCCACGCTCCGCAACTCGTCCGACCTGGTGTCGTACCACTCGGTCCGCGATGGCTGGCTCGAGACTGCCGCCGAATCGCTGCAACGCATCCGCGAACTGCTTGTCGCGCGGGCCGGCGGCATCCTGGCCGATGACGACCGGGCTCTGCTCGACGCGGAAATATCCGGCCACTTCGACGCCGTCCGGAAAACCTTCGAACGGGCGAGCTTGAACGGCGCGCCCCTCTTCCCCGACGGGGCGGAGTCGCCCTTCGCCGGCCGCTTCGAAGCCCCGGAATTCCGCACGCTCGCCGG
>JAKLEE010000157.1 GCA_022703215.1 Spirochaetota bacterium
ACGGAGACACGGAGAGGAAGAGGGAGGAAGAATTCGGGGAAAGGACTTTCGATCCCTAAGCCCTTATCTTCTTCTCCCTCTTGGCTCCGTGCCTGCGTCGCTTCGCGCCGCTTTCGGTAGGGAACAGATTGTTGCGCGCGCTTGTCGCGCGCTTTCTTATCCGTGTCTCTGTGGTTGATTTTTTTGGGGGGAGCATGAAGACCAGGGCGGTGAGGGTGGGGGGCGTCATTGTGGGCGGGGGCTACCCGGCTCCGGTGCAGACCATGTGGAAGGAACCCCTCCGCGCCGACGCCCTCGACGCCGCCGAGGCGCGCATCCGGAAGCTCCGGGACCTCGGCTGCGGCATCCTCCGCTTCGCGGTGCCGACCGAGGCCGACGCGGAGACCCTCGGCGCCCTCGCTTCCCGCTCCGTCCTTCCCCTCGTCGCCGACATCCACTTCGACTGGCGCATCGCCCTCCGCAGCCTCGACTTTCCCATCGCCAAGATCCGCGTCAATCCCGGCAACCTCGGCGCCGCCTGGAAGCTCGAGGAAGTCGCCTCGAAGGCCGCCGCAGCGGGCGTCCCGATCCGCGTCGGCGTGAACTCTGGCTCCCTGCCCGCCGACCTGAAGGAGCTTCCGGACCGAGCGGAGACCCTCGTCCTGGCCGCGGAGCGCGAGGTGGCCGCGCTCGACGCGCTCGGCTTCCGCGAGGTGATCGTCTCGATGAAGGCGTCGAACGTCCCGGAGACCGTGCGCTGCAACGAACGCTTCGCGGAGCGCCACCCGGAGGTCCCGCTCCACGTCGGCGTCACCGAGGCGGGACCCTTGGTCCAGGGCTGCGTCCGCAGCGCCGTAGCCCTGCACGCCCTGCTCTCGAAGGGCATCGGCGACACGCTCCGCGTCTCGCTCTCGGCCGACATGGAAAGCGAGGTGCTCGCCGGCCGCGAGATCCTCGCGCTGTCCGGCGGGAAGCGGAGCGGGCCTGAGCTCGTATCGTGCCCGCGCTGCGGCCGGGCGGGTTTCGACACGCACGCCTTCGCCGAGCGCTGGCGGGACCGCATCTATTCGCTCGGCAAGGACGTGACCGTGGCCGTCATGGGCTGCGTCGTGAACGGCCCGGGCGAGGCGCGCCACGCCGATATCGGAATCACCGGCGCGGGCGACAGGGTGCTCGTCTTCCGCAAGGGAGAAATCGTCCGTACGATAGCGCCCGGAGAAGCCGATACTGTATTCGAGGAAGAACTCTCGAAACTATGAGCACGCGCATGAACAACCGAGCCTCGCCGCCGAAGCGCGGCCCCGCCTTCGCCGCGGCGCTGGTCCTCGCCCTTGCCGTTTCGGTACCGGCCCTTCACGCCGAGGCCGATCCCGTCTGGGTGCGCTTCGAGGAAGGCCGCAAGCTCTACGAGGCCGGCCGTTTCGGCGAAGCCCTCACCACATTCCGCAACGCCGCCGACGAACGCCGCCGCACCTTCGAAGCGGCCCAGGCCTCGCTCGCGTACAGCCTCAAGGATCCGCTCTCCGTCCGGGCCGTGGGCTCGATCGACGCGCTGATCCGGCTC
Source organism: Spirochaetota bacterium (assembly GCA_022703215.1). GTDB lineage: Bacteria > Spirochaetota > Spirochaetia > Treponematales > UBA12059 > JAFGNN01. The sequence goes on from JAKLEE010000157.1 coordinate 1,544, forward strand.
TACGCCGACCGCGATTTCATCGTGAGCGAGCGCATGGCCATCGAAGCCGCCGCGGGTTCGTCCCGCCGGCGCCTCGCGGAGCTCTTCCTCGAGCGTCGTCTCTCGGACAGTTTCCGCGCCTTCCTGGGCGTGCTCGACCTCGTCCTCACGCACCGGTCCTGGGAGGAGCTGCGCGATTCCATCCCGCGGCTCGAGGCCGAAACCCGCTGGCTCGCGCGCTATCCGGAGGCCGAGTACTGGATCGGACGGGTGTACCAGCGCGAAGGCGAGCTCGCGCTCGCGCGCGCCCAATACGAACGGGCGCTTTCCATGCGCGAGTCGTTCGAGACGCCCGAAGATCGCTACGCCGCGGCCTACGCCCTGTCCGAAACCTGGCAGCTATCGGGTGAGATGGCCTCGTACGAGACCTCGCTCAAGGCCATACTCCGCGAAGACCCGCTCATGGCGGCCGAGGAGGAATTCCTCATCGCCGCCATGGAGCGCACGCTCTCGGACGCCTCGGGTCCGAAGGCCGGCTCGGACGCCTTCGACCGCTTCATGACCCTGTACCGCACCAAGACCGCGTGGTCGCAGCGCGCCTGGCGCGAGCTGGCGGCCTTCTATCGCTCCGGAGCCCGCGAGCAGGCCCTGGTGCACGCCGCGGTGGCCGTGAACGCGCCGTTGACCCGCATCATCGAGCGCATCGCCATACGCGAGCCGGGCTACGTCTATTCGGGCCTGGAGGAGCTGACGGCGCGCATACTCGCGGACCGCGACTTCGCGTCTTACGCGGAAGCGAGCGGCGTGTGGCAGTCGCTGCTTTATCTGGCGGATTCCATGTGGCTGAGGAACAACCGGCGGGGGGCTCAGGCGGTCTGGACGGTGCTGGCGGACCATCCGGAACTCGGCGAGAGCTCGCGGAGCGCCCGTTCGCAGCTGGCTTCGCCGAGCGTCAAGCCGTTCCCCGCTATACCCGGCACCGCGGAGCGCTGAGGACGGGAGCCCGGCCTCAGCGCGGGGCTCAGGCCAGGGGCTTGCCGATGAGCGGCGCGTCGGCGACGGGATCGCCGATGTTCGGGATCGTATCCACGATCGACCGGATCACCGACTTGATGAAGGCATCCGAGATCGAGTAGACCCTGCGCGTCCTGTGCACCTCGGCGCTGACGATGCCCGACTGCTTGAGGATGGCCAAGTGCTGCGAGATGACCGGCTGGGGCTGCTTGAGGCACTTCCACAGGTCGGAGACGCAGGGGTCCTCCTGGCGTTCGATCAGGCACAGGAGGCGGAGGCGGACCGGGTGGCCGATCGCCTTAAGTTTTTTGGCATGCTCGATGACGACCTCATCGGCGCAGGGCGGCTGGGTGACCATGGACGCCATCATATCGATAAATTACGAGTTTTTCAACAGGGCGCGCATGCGCCTTTCCGGGCAGCTGCGGAGGTAGCCTTCGATGCGTTCGGCGTCACCGGCGGCGAGCCTGGTGAACGAGAAGGCCACCACCTTGCCGGAACGCACCACCTTGCATGAAACATCGATGATGTCCGAGCCGACGCGGAGCGAGCAGTCCGGGACGGCCTCGCCGATCTCGACGTCCGCGACCAGGGCGAGGTTGTCTGGCGAGAAGGAGATGCCGAGCGACGAGAGCGTCTCCACGCGGCCCGTGATAGGGGTGAGCGAGCGGGGATGCGAGAAGACGAAATCGATGCGGTCCCAGGGGGAAGGCGCCACGCGCTCTGCGCGCCTGCCTTCGTCGACGTCGACGTAGCGTTTGAGCAGGCGCTGGAAGTGGTCGACCTCCTCGCGGTCGTCGAGCGCGTCGCGCACGACGCCGTTGACGCCCAGGTGCATGGCCTTGGCGGCCTCCTCGAAGGGGAAGACCTCGCCCTTCATCAGGATGATGGCGCACTTGTCCTTGGGCCGGAGCGAGCGCATGGCCACCGCGATGGGCTTCCAGTGGCGCGGGTAGTCGCGGGCGCTGACCACCACCGCGTCCGGCTCGATCTCCTCGAGGTTGTCCAGGGCTTTGATCGGATTGCGGTAGCGCACGATCTCGAAGCCGAGCGGCCGGAGGTAGAAGCGGAGCAGCTCGGAGACGCGGTCGTCGTCGACGACTACGAGGACCTTCATTCGGTTCCCCGGTTCCGGACCGAATAGCCGACGACGTACCAGACGTCGTCGCGGCGCGAGAGCTCGTACACGTAATCCTTGACCATGGAGAAGCCGGGGTAGGCGAACTTCTGGACCACCGTCACCGTGCCGTAAGCGGCCGTGTAGGCGGTCTGCACGATCTCGAAGCTCGTCGGGATGACGACGATGTCCGCGTCGACGCGGTCGAGGCGGAGGTCGGCCTTGTAGGCTTCGATCATGCGGAGGCGGGCGTCGTCGGATTCGCGGTCGTAGCGGAGGCGCAAGGCCTCGTTGCGCCGGAGCAGGCTCTCGACGTCGAGGTAGAGGAAGAATTCCTCCCAGCGACCTTTCTGCCGCGCCGCTATGGTGCGGCGGATCACCTCGTCCGGCGAGATCTTCTCGGGCCGGAGTATCTCCCCGGTCATGCCCGAAACCGCGGGTGCGGAGGGCGGGAGCCCCGCGGCGGGCCTGACCGAGAGCGAGAGCGCGTTCGACAGGATGGCCTGCCCCTTCTCGCCCGGCCGGAGCAGCTCGGGCAGGAAGCCGGCGCGCAGCGTGTAGAGGCCGGGCTCGCCGAGCTTGACGTAGCGGCTCGCGTCCTCGACGAAGGAGTATTCCTCCCCGGGTTCCAAGGTGATCTCGCGGTAGTACACGGGCATGCTCGCGGCCACGGCGCGCTTGTAGTCGTCGGAGGCGTCCAGCAGGCGGTTGGAAGGCGTGCGTGCCTCGAAGGAGAGCGAGAACATGCGGCTCTCGGACAGCTTGAAGCGGAAGGGCGAGGCGCCCGAGTTGTGCAGGGTCACCTTGACGTGCACGCTGTCGCCCGCGTAGTACACGCGCGCGTCCCAGAAGCGGATGGACAGCTCCGCGCCGAAGGGCGGGGTCGAGGCAGGAAGCGTCTGCGCTGGCGTGAGGCCGGCCATGGCGGCGGCGGCGAGGACGGCGAGGAGTGCTCGGGCGGGCCGGGAGGGTTTCACGGCGGAAGGCTCCTTGTTCGCATGCGCGGTATCGGGTTAGTATACCGCGAAGTTCGGACTATCCCGTATGATTGTCGGAAAGCCAGCATGAATACATTACCGCTCGCACCCGCCCTCGAGGCCTTCTCACGGCACGAGGGCGTCCGCGCGTTCGTCTCCCGCCTCGCCGCGGGATCGTACCCAGTCGACTGCGCCGAGCTCGAAGGGCCGGCGGCCGCGTTCCTGGTGGCGGAGGCGTTCCGCAAGCTCAAGGCGCCTTTCCTGGTGGTGGTTCCCACCGACCAGGAGGCCGAGGATTTCGCGGGCGACCTCGAGCTCGCAGGCGTGCCGAGCGAGGTCTTCCCCTGGTGGCGGGCGGCCGCGTACCGGCCCGTTTCGGAACGGAGCCCCGTGTTCGGGGAGCGGAGCGCCGCCCTCGCGCGCGCCCTCGGGCTCGCGGAAGGGCCGGCCGCCCGCGTGGTGGTGGCCAGCCAGCGCGCGGTCGTGGCGCCCGTCCCGCCGCGCGCCTGGTTCGAGTCGATGGTGCGTCGCGTGGCCGTGGGAGAGGAGCTCGACGCTCCGGCCCTCGCGGACGCGCTCGCCTCCTGGGGCTACCTCCGCGTGCCGCGCGTCTCGCTGCCCGGAGAATTCGCGCTCCGCGGCGAGGTGCTCGACATCTTCATGCCCGGCGACGACGACGCGCTCAGGCTCGTGTTCGAATTCGACACCCTCGAGGAGCTCAGGCGCTTCGACCCGGTCAGCCAGAGCTCGCGGCCCGAGCGAGAGAAGGCCGCCGTCCTCCGACCCGTCAAGGAACTCGTGTGGACGCCAGCCCTGATCGAAGGCCTCGAAAAGCGGCTCGCGCTCCTCCGCGGCTGGGACGCGGAGAAAGCCGCGGCCGCCTGCGCGCCTTTGCGCGAATTCGGCGAGGCCAAGGGCGAGGAGCTCCTCTACCCCCTGGCCTTCGACGCGCCCGGCTCGATCTTCGACTACCTTCCCGAAGGCGCTGTCGTCTTCCTCCACGAGCGCGAGCGCCTGGCGGGGCAGGTGGAGAGCATCGAGCGCGAGTACGCCGGCCTCTACCGCAAGGCCATGCTCGACGCGCCGGTGCCGCCGCCCGAGACCCAGGTGCTGCCCTTCGACGAGCGCGCCGAGAAGCTCGGCCGCGTGGTCCGCACCTGGGCCCTCAAGGACGCGGAGGCCGAGCAGCGGCTCCGCTTCGGCGTCGAGCCCCCGCGAAGCTTCTTCGGCAACGTGAATTATTTCAAGGAAGAGCTCGCGAGCCTACTCAAAGCCGGCTACCGGGTTCGCATCTGCGCCGAGACGGAGATCCAGGCCGAGCGCATCGCCTCCATGCTGAAAGGCTTCGAAGTCGAGGTCATCGCCGCGGGGCTCTCCGCGGGCTTCCAGCTGCCCGCGGTCA
>JAKLEE010000158.1 GCA_022703215.1 Spirochaetota bacterium
AGACGATCGAGAAGCTGCGCCGCTTCGAGTGAACCTGCACCAAGGAGAGCTTCGAGAAGGCCCGCGACCTCACGCCGCGCGGCGACCTCGACCGATTCTACAAGCTGGTCTTCGTCCGGACGCACGCCCGCGATTGCCGTCCCGACGGCACGCACCCGGCGCGCAACCACCTCGGCAGCACGACCGACCCGGAGAAGTTCCTCGGGGCGGCCGAGCGCCTGAAGGACGTGACCATCCTCAAGCAGGACTACAAGAAGACCGTCGAGCGCTTCGACGGCCCCGAGGCCTTCTTCTTCGTGGACCCGCCCTACCCGGGCGAGTGGTACGACAAGGACGCGGCGGTGGACGTCGACGAGTTCGTCGAGGTCCTGGCCAAGATCCGCGGCCGCTTCATCGCGGTCCTGAACGACAGCCCCGAGAACGCCGCCGCCTTCAAGCGCGTCGGCCAGGTCTTCCGGCTCAAGGTCCGCGAGGCGTCGGGCACCGGCGGGGCGAAGACGGCCTCGCGGCTGTTCTGCGCCAACTTCAAGATCACCAAGTCCGAGGACGTCGAGGTCCTCGATCACATCGAGCTCGCGGACGCCGACAAGGCCGCGTGGACCCGGGCGTTCGTCAACGACCTGCCCGACAGCGCTTTCCTCTACGTCGAGCCGGGCGGCAAGAAGGACGAGAGCGGCAGGACCGTGCCCCGCAACCTGCGCCACTTCCCGGTGCGCGGCGCCGACGGCAAGCCGGACCTGCCGCACCTGCGCAACGCCCTCTCGCGCATCCCGCAGAGCCGCGTCCCCGGCCTCACCGAGGACGACCTCCTGGGGATCGAGGAGCGGGCGCGCGAGCTGCTCGCCGAGGCGACGAAGAAGAACGACGTCTTCGCCAAGTCGATCCCGCTCATCAAGGGCGCCGACCCGGCGGACGAGCGGTACGTGCTCGGCATCGTGCTCGAGCCCGAGGTGGTGGACGCCCAGGGCGACATCTACTCGGCCGACGAGGTCCGCCAGGCCGCGCACCGCTTCATGGAGGAGTTCGGCGGCCTCGGCCTCATGCACCGCATGCGGGTCAACGGCCAGGTGAAGGTGCTGGAGAGCTACCTCGCGCCGCTGGACTTCGCCGTGGGCGAGACCGCCGTGCGCAAGGGCACCTGGCTGCTGGCCGTCCGCATCCTCTCCGACGAGCTGTGGGCCGAGGTGAAGGACGGCGGCCTCACCGGCTTCTCCATCGGCGGTTCCGCGCGCCGCGTGCCCGAGGCCGAGGAGCCCGCGCCGCAGAAGGAGGCCGCATGAGCACGGCCAAGCAGGACGACATCCACCGCCTGCTCGACATCGTCGTCGAGGAGGTTTCGCTCGTGGACCGGGCGGCGAACAAGCACCGCTTTCTCATCGTGAAGAGGAGTGACCCCATGGAAGAGAACCACGCCGACAAGGCAAAGACCCCCGCTGGGGAGGCGGCCCAGACCGCGAAGCAGACGCCTCCCGAGAACCCCGTGCCCGAGGCCGGTGACGCCGCGCCCGAGGACACCGGCGCGCCGCCCGATGGCAGCATGCTGGAGGCCGCGGTCGCGGCGCTCGAGCGGCTGACCGAGACGGTCGACACGCTGAGCGCGCTCGCGGACGGCGACGCCCGCATGAAGATCGGCGAGATCGCCGCCGAGCTGCGCGCCCTCGCGGACACCCTGGTCGAGTCGGCCGGGGCCGAGCCCGCGCCCCCGCCCGAGCCCGACAGCGACCTGGCGGTCGTCATCGAGTCGGTGCGGGCGACGCTGCAGCAGGTCGGCTCCCTCATCGGCGCGACCAAGGCGGCGCCGGCGAAGGCGAAGCCCAAGTCGGACCCCGCCCAGGACGGCAAGGACAAGCCGCAGGGCAAGACCGAGAAACGCGACGCGTCCGCGGATGACGACGCCGGCGCGCCCGCGCAGGACGACCCGCTCCGCAAGGACCTCGCGGGCCTCGCCGACTCGGTGAGGAAGCTCGTCGAGGCCCTCAAGGACCAGGCGCAGCGCCTCTCGAAGCTGGAGAAGCGCTTCGGGCTGCCGAACAGCGCGCCCGCGCGGGAGGAGCACAACCGGCCGGAAGACGAGGAGGTGGGATGGTCCATGGACCTCAACCGGCCCTTCGACCGGGAGAACGTCGACAAGGCGGTCTCCTTCCACGACCTGTGAGCCCCGGTAGCCAGACGCCGGCAAAGACAAGGAGCGAACCCATGAGTTACCTCAGCAACCGCACCATCCTGGAGAAGGCCGACCTGGCGCTGGCGGATCTCACCGCCGGGGGCGGCATCCTCAAGCCCGCGCAGGCGCAGAAGTTCATGCGCCTGCTCATCAAGGACTCGGTCCTTATGAAGATGGCGACCGTCGTCCCGATGGCCTCGCCGAAGCAGCAGATCTCCAAGATCAAGTTCGGCAGCCGCATCCTGCGGCCCGGCCAGGAGGCCACGGCCCTCGCCGTCGGCGACCGCGCCAAGCCCGACCTCAGCTCGGTCGAGCTCGACGCCAAGCTGTTCAAGGCCGAGGTCCGGCTCTCCGACGAGACGCTCGAGGACAGCATCGAGCGCGGCGAGCTGCGCCAGACCATCATGGAGATGATCGCCGAGGCGATCTCCCGCGACATGGAGGAGATCGTCGTCAGCGGCGACACGGCGTCCGCCGACCCGTTCCTCGCCACCATGGACGGCGTCGTCAAGCAGGCCACGAGCCACGTGGTCGACGCGGCCGGCGCGCACATCTCCAAGAACCTGCTCGCGGACATGCTCAAGACGCTGCCGTCCGAGCACCTGCGCGACAAGAAGTCGATGGGTTTCCTCACCAGCGTCGATGCGGACCTCGACTACCGCAACGCCCTGGCCGAGCGCGCGACCGCGGTCGGGGACAAGTTCCTCGAGGGCGACACGCCGGTCCTCTACTCGGGCGTGCCCGTCCAGCCGATCCCGCTCTTCCCCGAGAACCTCGGGGCGGGCAGCGACCAGACGGTCGTCCTGCTGTGCAACCCCAAGAACATCCAGGTCGGCATCTGGCGGCAGATCCGCATCGAGTCGGCCCGGGAGATCTCCGAGGGGACGCTGAAGATCGTCGCGACCCTGCGCTTCGACGCGAAGTTCGCCGAGGAGCCGGGTGTGGCCAAGGCGATCAACGTCCAGCTCTGAGCGAGGTGAACCATGGAGACCATGCTTGTCCGACTCAAGCCCCTGGACCCGCGACGCGGCAACGTGCTGCGGCGGTTCACGTACCAGGGGATCAAGTTCCACGAGGAGCGGGGCTGGTACCGCGTCGCCAAGGCGGTCGCGGACTACCTGCGCTCCGTCCACCAGCAGCCGGCCGACCCGCACTCGCCGCTCGCCTTCGACATCTGCACCGAGGACGAGGCGCGGTCGACGGAGGCGAAGGAGAAGGAGGCGGCGAACGCGCGCAAGACCGCGACCGACGACATCAAGCTGTCCGTTGCGCGGCCCGCGGGCGCGGTCACCACCGGCGACCTTCCGGAGCCGGCCAAGGACGACAAGAAGCCGAGGAAGGACCGAGCCTGAGATGTACGCGACCGTCGCCGATCTGCGCGCGGAGGGCGTCACCGAGGCCATGGCCCCGGACGCCCGCCTCGCCTCGCTCATCGAGGAAGCCGGAAGCACCATCGACCGGATCACGGGATGGTTCTTCGATCCGCGCGCCCAGACCTTCACGATCGACGGCCGGGGACACCCGTCCATCGAGCCGCCGGTCCCGCCCATCCGGCTCGACCGGCTGGCGGTCGGCGACACGGACCTCTCGCTCTCGCCGGACGACCTCGTGGTCGTCGGCGCACCGGTCAACCCCGGCTTCGACTCTCCCCGGCTCACCCTGCGGGGCTGCAGCACCTTCCCGCGCGGCAAGGGCAACATCACGGCCGAGGGGCTGTGGGGCTTCACCGAGCCCGACGGCACTCCCGAGGGCCGCACCCCGCTCGAGATCCGCAGGGCCTGCATGCTGCTCGTCCTGCGCATCCTGCACCCGCTCGCGGGTGAGTCCTCGACCGACGCCCGCAACCGCTGGCGCATTCTCGAGGAGCGCACCCGTGACCAGAGCTACCGCCTCGACGGGGTGAAGGACACCGGCCCATTCACCGGGGACCCCGAGGTCGACGGCATCCTGCTGCGCTACCGCCGGCCCGCCGGCCTGGGGGCGGCGTGATGCGCGGGCGGCTCATCTTCCCGTTCCTGGCCGAGCTGCACCGGCTCGACACCCGCGCCACCGCGGAGGCCGACCCGGACGGCGCCGGGCCGCTCGTTGCCGGCTACGACCCCGACTTCAAGGAGTCGGTCCTCGTGGACGCCGATGACGACGGGGTGGGCGAGCGCGTCCGCGCCGAGCACCCGCCGGTGCGTCTGCCTTGCCAGGTCGAGCCCGAGGCCTTCGATGCGCTGCGGATGTACGCGGCGGGCAACAGCCCGAAGTCTCGCTTCGAGCTCGTGTTCCACTTCGCCGACCTCGAGCGGGAGGGGCTCGTGGAAGCCGCCACCGGCGACGCCCTCGTGCGCCCCGGCGATCGGCTCGGTGCGCTCTACGACCGCGCCGGTGAGCTGGTCCAGGCGGTCCGTACGCCGCCCGGGCTCTACGCGACCGAGGCGCGTCCCATCGGCTTCGGCCTCCACATGTCCAGGCCGAGCCGGAACCTCCTGCTCGTCACCTTCGGCGACCGTCAGGTCGCCACCGGGAGGGTCTCATGAGAGAGGTCTTCTTCCTGCTGGCGTTCCTCACGCCCCAGCTCTGCTCCTGCGTCCCGGTCTGCGAGACCAAGGAGACGCGCTGCAACGGCGCGCTCGTCGAGGTCTGCGACTCGAACGGCCAGTGGCAGCGGGTCATGGACTGCGCCGAGGTCACCGACCCCGAGGGCCTGGCCTGGTCGTGCTGCCCGGCTCGCGAGGGAGACGCCGGCGTCGTGCACGCCTGCCTGCCCGCGGCCGAGTGCTCGGAAGGTGAGCGATGAACGCAGAGCCCAAGGCCATTGGCCACGCACCGCTCGCGGGAACCGAGGCGTCGGAGCTCGTCCGCGCCTTCTGGGACTTCATGACCCACGAGTACGGCACCCGCGCCATCGCCAAGGCGAACGCCGTGGAGATGAAGCTCGCCGCCCAGGCCCTCGGGCTCATGGGCGTGCTCGACGCCGAGGCGTTCCTGCGCGACTACACGACCACCATCGGCCGGCGCATCTACGTGCCGTTCGAGCCCGGGCGCGAAGACGGCGGCTGGAGCCTTTGGGGCCAGCTCGCGGTCTGCGTCCACGAGCACCAGCACGTCGAGCAGCTCGACCGCGACGGCTGGCTCAAGTTCGCGGGCAAGTACCTCCTGTCGAGCGCTGGCCGCGCCGCCTACGAGGCCGAGGCCTACCGCTGCGACATGGAGCTGCACTTCTGGCGCACCGGGGAGGTGCTCGATCCGAAGTCCCTTGCCGCCAAGCTCAAGCACTACGCCTGTACCTCGACCGACATCGAGGTCGCCGGAAAGGCGCTCACCATGTCCGCCGCGACGGTGCGTCGGGGCGGCATCGTGAACCGTGCCTCGCAGAAGGCCATCGCCTGGCTCAACGTCCACGCGCCGACCTTCAAGGAGCACGCATGACCGTGCGCAGGACCGGCGACTGGGCGCTCGCGCGCCGCATCCTGGCCGAGGGGCCGATGAAGCTGAAGGCTTCGGTCGGCACCGCTCTGCGCCAGGAGGCCGAGGTCCTGCGCAACGAGATCGTCACCGGCATCACCAGCCAGGCTCCCGGCGGCGAGCCGTTCAAGCCGCTGTCCCCGCTCACCCTCGCGGCGCGCAAGCTGGCCGGGTTCGGCGGCACCAAGGCGCTGATGGTCCGCGGCGACCTGCGCAACTCGGTCGCCACCATCGTCCAGGGCGACGAGGCCTTCGTGGGCGTGCCCCGCAAGGCCCGCGGCCGCGACGGCCGTTCGCTCGTCGACGTGGCCCAGGTCCAGGAGTTCGGCTCGAACCCGATCGTCATCCCGGTCACCGCTCGCATGC
>JAKLEE010000159.1 GCA_022703215.1 Spirochaetota bacterium
GGGCCGAGGCGCCCGAGGGCAGGGCGAGCAGTACGGGCGGGTAGAGCCCGAGGGCGAGGCCGAGCGCCGCCTCGCGGGCGGGTTCGAAGCGCGCGGGGGCGGCTTTAGGTTCCACGGATGGCCTACCGCGCGCGCCGGCCGGCACGCTTGCGTCCCGCGAAAGCGGTCGGGGCGCCGCTATCCGGAGCGAGGCGGCGGAGTGCGGCGGCGACCGGCCGGGCCGTTTACCAGCGGAGGAGCAGCAGGGCGTCGCGCGCGGCGCGCTTCACGGTCTCGGACCAGGGCAGGTAGCCCATGTAGAGGAGATAGTCGAAGGCCATCTTGTCGCCGAGCTGCCCGAGGTTGCGGATGACGGCGAGCGCCACGTCCTCGTCGAAGGACGCGCCCCGCTCGATCTCCGAGTTGGCGAACTGAAGGAAGATGGCAAGGGTCTGGGCGGCCTCGTTGGTGCCCATGGCGCCGAGCGTGTCGATGGCCTCGATCAGCTCGGTTTCGGGCGAGCGGCCCTTGTTCCAGCCGTCCAGGATGTCGTAGAAGTGCCGGGCCGCGAGCGGCGAGGCGCGCTGCCAGCGGCGCACGCGGAGCTCGCGGGCGGCGCGGAAGCGGATGGCGCGGATTATCTCCCTGCCGACCGGATCGGCGCCGGGCTCGTCGAGGGCGCCCGCGAGCGCCTTTTCCGCGAGCATGCCGCGGTCCTCGTCGGGAAGCCCCGCGTAGTCCAGTCCGGCCGAGAGGGCCGCCGCCCGGCGCGCGGCCGGGCCCGAGGCGACGAAGCCGGAAAGGAAGCCGCGGTAGTCGCCGGCCAGCGAGGCCATGGCTCCCGCTGCCGCGCTCCTGATTCCTTCGTCGCCGGCGGCGGAACCGCGGGCGAAGAGGTCGAAGAGCTCGCCGTAGGCCGAGGGTGCTCCGAGCGATCCGAGGGCGGCCGCGCATGCCAGGAGCCGCGAACGTTCGCCCGAATCCCGCAGTTCCGGGGCTTCCGCCGAATCGAGGGCTTCCGCCTTCGCGGCGAGCCAGGCCTCGATGGCCGCGGACGCGTCCGGATAGCCGCGGCCGAGCGTGCCGAGCGCCTCGAGCAGCGCGATTCCGACCCCGCTGTCGTCGAAGGCGGCGAAGAGCCCGAGGAGGAGCGGCGCGGCGTCGCCGCTTCCCGCGGCGCTCGCGCCGCGCGCGGCCTCGATGGCCAGCTCGGCGAGATGGCGCTCGGGACCGAGAAGGGCGAGGTTGTCCGCCACGAACGCGAGCGCCCGCAGGTGGAGCGCCGCGGCCCGGGGGCCTAGGTCCGCGGAGGAGCGCAGCACCTCGACCTTGCCTTCGAGGTCGGTCGCGACGAATTCGCGCTCGAAATCCGAGACCGAAGGCGCCTGGGAGTGGGCGCCGGTCGCGGCGAGCGCGAAGACGAGAGCCAGGGCGGGCAGGCCCGCGTTACGCATCGTCATGGTTACTCCTCGGACCCCAAGGTTCGGGGCGATGGGCGCGACCGCCCGGTCCTACCAAGCCTTCCCATAGGCAACAAGGCCGCGTCCCTTCCGGTTACGACCTGCCGGAGCCCCAGCCCGCCGGGTCGGGTACGGCGAAGACGTTCTCCTCCCCGTAGACGGACGCGCGCCGCGGCGCGGCCGGCGAGGCGGCTTCGTAGACGTAGGACCTGATGACGTCACGGACGCGAGGGCTGGGCTTCAAGGCCTCGACGTGGAGCACGGAGCGGTTGCGGTCGGGGTACCAGTCGATGCTCCGCGCGACGCCGCTCATAACCACCTGCTCCTCGTCGAGGAAGAACTGCGCCTTGATCTGCAGGCCTTCCTTCCCCTTGCCGCCGATCAGCACCGCGAACCCGTCGTCGGAGAGGTCCTGGACGACGCAGCGCATGCCGGGTTGCGTTTCCGGCTTCTCGTAGGCACCCTCGAGCCGCTTCATGATGTAGAGGTAGGCGGGGATCGATGAGCGCGCGCGCACGGACTTGCGCTTCTGGGTCCGGAAGAGGGCCTCGCCGTGCGCCACGTGGACCACGGGAGTGCCGCGGATGCGGAGCTCGTCGATGACGTAGGTGTCGAACACGTATCCCGCGTCCTCCTGGCGCCAGAAGTAGACCGAGACCCGTCGGCCCTTCCACGTGAAGCCTCGTGGCAGGCCGCCGATGGCCGAGCTCGGGCTGGAGACCACCAGGTAGCGCTCGGTGTTGTCGATGAGGGCGCAATCGAAGACGCCGAGCCCGTGCACGAGCAGGCGGAGCTTGGTGCCCTGCGCGATCTGCCGCGAGCCGCGTATGCCCTGCTTGTAGCGGGGCTGGTCGAATTCGAGCTTGCGCCGGAACTCGTAGAGCTTCTCGAGGAGCTCGAGGGCGTCCCGGTCTCGTTCGCGGCCCTGGGCGCGGAGGCGGCGGCGCACGGCACCGATGCAGATATCCAGCTCGCGGGGGCTCCACAGGGCCGCCGCGGGATCGTCGAGCCCCGCCAGGCGGGCCGTGTCGCGCACGTAGCGCGCCTCGGAGAGGGTCAGCCCTCCCTCCCTGGCGCGGAAGTAGTACTCGGCGGAGGAATAGCGGCGCTCGCCCCCCGCCATCAGGGCGAGGGACACGAGGCCGAGGATGGCTACCAGTATGGCGAGCAGGGCTGTCATGGCTCTCCACGGCGCGCGCCTTGCGGCGCGCGCGACACTATACTATAAAACAACGCCTGAGCGGAGGCGGATCGGGAGATGAGCCGGAACGAAGCGAACGTCGACCTCGGCCTGGCCGCCCTCCTCGCGCTGGTCTTTTCCCTGCCCGGGCTTGACGGCGCTTCCGCGGCGCCGGACTGGGGCTCAGCCGCCACCCATCTGCGCAACGTGGCCGTGCTGGCCCCCCAAGCCTTGCTCTTCATGTTGATTATCGACATCCGGCTCGGCGGATCCGCGCCCGAAACGAAACCGCGCTTCGCTCGGGAATTGCCGGGCACCCTGCTCCTCGCGGGGCTCCTGGTCGGCGCGGGGCTGGCCGTGTCGCTGGTCCTTCCGCCTGCCGGTACCGGTCCGCTCGCCGATGCCGGGGCAGCCGGCCCGGCCGGTCCCGCCCATCCCGGAATCCTGCTCCCCTTGATCGCCCTCTCGGCCCTCTCGGTGGGCTGGCGCGAGGAAGCCCTGTTCCGCGCGCTCCTTCCGGGCCTGCTCGAGCGCGGCGGCGCTTCGAAGACGGCGGCGCTGGGCGCCCCGCTCGCGCTGTTCGCGGCGTCGCACCTCTGGCAGGGAGCCTCCGGCGCGGTCTCGGCCCTGGTCCTCGGCGGCATCCTCTGCCTCGCGCGCGCCCGCGGAGCCCCGCTCCGCCGCCTCGCCCTCGCGCACGCGGCCTACGACTCCCTTGCCATGGCCGCCCTGGCATATGGAGCCTGAGGCGCCGGATCGCTATACTGCGGGCATGAGACCAGTGGACAAGATCGCTTCCGACCTCGAACGTCGCGCCGGAGCCCTGGGCGCCGAAGTCCGCGGCCCCGCCCTCGAGGATTTTCGCGCCTTCTTCCTGCGCTCGGTACCCGGCGTGCCCGCCGAGGTCCTCGAGGACGTCTTCGCGCGCTTCCTCGAGCTGCGCTCCGGGCGCGGCAAGCGGCCCGCCGACGAGGCTGGCAAGTGGCTGGCCTCGATCGCCAGCGCCTTCCTCGCGGAATGGGACGGCTTCGAATTCTCGGCGGAGGAGTGGCGCGAGCTCGCGGACTTCGCGGCCCTCGGCTCGGGCGAAATGGACCTCGAGACGCTCAACTACGTGATGGCCCTGGCCCTCGAGCACGGCGGCCTCTCGTGAGGAAGGTCCGCCCGGCGCGGGAGGGGGCCCGATCCACGGGCACCGCGACGGGCGCTCCGGGCGGGTCCGGCTCCGGCGGGCCGGGCGGGTCCTGGTTCGAGGAAGCCGGATTCTGGGAGCGCTTCGCCCCGGTCATGTTCGGCGAAAAGCGCTGGGCCGAGGTGCCCGAGGTCGTGGACGCGGTCCTGGCGCTCTCGGGCTGTCCCGCAGGCGGGGCTGTGCTCGACGCGGCCTGCGGCCCGGGGCGCCACTCCGTCGAACTGGCCCTGCGCGGCTACCGCGTCACCGGCGTCGACCTCACCCCATCCTTCCTCGAAGCCGCCCGCGAGTCCGCCGAGGACGAGGGGGTCGAGGTTGAGTGGGTGCGCGAGGACCTCCGCCGCTTCCTGCGGCCCCGCGCCTTCGACCTCGCGCTCAACCTCTTCACGAGCTTCGGCTACTGCGACGAGCGGGAGGAGGACCTGCTCGTCCTCCGCAACATCCGCGAAAGCCTCAAGCCCGGCGGAGCGCTGATCATCGAGACCATCGGCAAGGAAACCGCGGTCCGCGACTTTACCGAGAGCGAATGGTACGACCGCGACGGCTGGACCGTGCTGGCCGACTACGAGGTGGTGGGACCCTGGCGGGGCCTCCGGAACCGCTGGGTGCTCTACCGGGGCGCCGAGCGCTACGAGCGCAGCTTCGTGCAGCGGCTCTACGCGGGCACCGAGATGGAAGCGCTGCTCCTCGAAGCGGGGTACTCCGAGGCGGCCATCTACGGCTCGCTCGAGGGCGCCCCCTACGATCTCGACGCCGGGAGCCTCGTGGCGCTGGCGCGGGCCTAGGAGCCTGTCGGGCCCGGGCCGGCTCGAGCGCCGCGCCGGGAGCCCGGTCCGAGCGTCCGCCGCGCGCCGCGTTTTCCGCGAACGACTGGCGCGTGAATGAAATGCGCATTATACTTTCCTGAAACGATCCACGTCGCGCCGGATGATTCCGGAGCGGCGACGCGAGGAACACGATGGCGGAAAAGCGCATAGGCATCAAGCTCGCCGACGGCGAGTTCTATCCGATCCTCCCCGAGAACCGTCCGGCCCGCAAACGGCTCATCGTCACCACCGTGAAGGACGGCCAGGCTTCGGTCCAGATCGACCTGTACCGCGGCGAGTCGACGCGCGTCACCGGCGACGACTACATAGGCAGCCTCCTCATCGCTTCCATCGAACCGCGCCCCGCCGGCGCGCCGGACATCCGCCTCGACGTCTCGCTCGACGCCGCGGGCGAGCTGGCCGCCACCGCCACCGACGAGTCCTCCGGCGTCTCGCGGAGCCTCCGGGTCTCGCTGGCTTCGCTCCCGCCCGAGGAGCACTTCGAGGTACCCGACTTCGAGTTCGAGGAGCTCGCCGAGTCGCCGCTCTCCGGCGGCGGGGACGCCCCCGATTTCAACCCCTTCGAGGCCGAGACCGCGGCGCTGACCGGGGCGGCGCTCGAAGACGAGGATACCTCCCTGCTCCGCAAGGCCGAACGGACCCGCGGCACGTCGGGCGGCAGGCGCTTCCCCTGGATCGTCATCCCGATCGCGCTCGCCGTGGTCGGACTCGTTGTCCTCGTCCTTTTCCTGCTCCGCGGCTGTCCCGCAGAATCGAGGGTCGTTCCCGAGCCCGTGGCCGCGGTCGAGGCCATGCCCGCCCCTGCCCCCGCTCCCGCCCCGGTCGAGACCAAGCCCGCCGCGACTCCCGCCCCGGCCGCGACTCCCGCCCCGGCTCCGGCCGCCGCGGCGCCGAAGCCCGCGACGCCCGCGGCCAAGACGCCCGGCGTCAACTACAAGATCCGCTGGGGCGACACCCTCTGGGACCTCGCGTACGCCTACTACCGGAATCCGTGGCTGTATCCGAAGATCGCCGCGGCCAATTCGATCAGGAATCCGGATCTGATCATCTCCGGCACCACCATCTGGATACCGGCGAAGTGACGACCCGACCGCCGGGTTTCCCTCCGGAACCCGGCGGAGCGCCAGGAGACCCCGCATGAATCCGCACGCCGCGCGGCGCCCCTCGGGGCGCCGCATCGCATCTTCGAGCCGTTGGCCCGGCGCTTCGCCGGCTGCCATCTTC
>JAKLEE010000016.1 GCA_022703215.1 Spirochaetota bacterium
GCCCCGAGGGAGGCAGCCAAGGCCAGGTTGCGATCCAGGGCGGCGGGATCCTGCTCGACCCGGGAGCCGCGGACGTGGATGGCGGACCATCCGGCGTCGAGACGGCGAACGGCGGCATGGGTCCAGCGGACGAGATACTCGGAGTTGCCGCTTCCGCTGACCGCCACGAGATAGCGGCCGCCGAGTCCCGGCTCCTTGCCTTTGTCCGCACCGGCTTCCATGCGCGCCAGCCTAGCACCGGGACAGGCGGCGCGTACATTAAGGCGCCGTTAATTTCCAGAGTCCTTCCGTTAGCGGACCCTTAGCATGTGGCGCGGGCGACGCCCCGCGCCGTCGTCCCGATTCCCGAACGTCCGCTCGCCCTGCCGGGACTTGCCTGACACCTTTACCCTCGGTGTAGGATTGCCGACATCATGCAAGAACGTCTGGTGATAGGCCTCGATTCCGGCTCCGCATCGTGTTCCGCCGTCGCGCTCGACCCTCTCGGCACGCTCGTCGCAAGCGCGTCAGGCTTCCACCACGGCAAGGCGACCGAATGCCTGCGCGTCCTCCTCGGCGAGCTGCGAGCCTCGGTCGGGGACGCCCCCGTCGGCGGCCTCGCGCGGACCTCATCCGCCCCGCCGGCACGGACGCCCGCAGGCGAGCCGTTCGAGGCGGACAGCCACGTGGCCGAGATCGAGGCCTTGCGCCGCTTCCACCCCGCGGCGCGGACCCTCCTCGTGGTCGGCGCGGAACGCTTCGCCCTCATGAGTTTCGACGGGCGCGGCAAGTACCTCCGCATGCGGCGCAACTCCTCGTGCGCCGCGGGCACCGGCAGCTTCCTCGACCAGCAGGCGGCCCGGCTCGGGCTTTCGGGCGGCAGCGCGGCCCTGGCCGGGCGCGCCCTCGCCAACCCGGGCGAGTTTCCCTCCATCGCTTCGCGCTGCTCGGTCTTCGCCAAGACCGACCTGACCCATGCGCAGGCCGAGGGCTGGAGCCTCGAGGAAATCTGCGACGGCCTCTGCAACGGCCTCGCGCGCAACATCGCCGACACCCTCTTCCCCGGCGAAAAGCCGGAGGCGCCGATCGTCATGGCGGGCGGAGTCTCGCGGAACCGCGCCGTGCTCAAGCACCTGGAAACCCTGGCCGGCTCCTCCATCGAGGTCGACGCGTTCTCGCACCTGTACGGCGCCATCGGCGCGGCGCTCAGGCTGCTAGCCGCGGGGCAGGGCGCGCGCGGGACCGCCCCGGAGCGCTCCGGCGGGGCCTTCCGCGTCGCCGACATCGAAATAGTAGACGAGCTCACGCGCGAGTACGCGGACGAGGGGCTCGGCGAGCCGTCTGAAGGCTACCCCGACTTCGCGTCTCTCAAGCGCTTCCTCCACGCCGCGCGGAAGAACGGCCCGGGGAATCCCGTCGAGGTCGACGTCTACGAGCCGCTCTCGTCCCAGGATCCCCTTCCCGTCCTCCTCGGCATCGACATCGGCTCGACCAGCACCAAGGCCGCCCTGGTCTCGCCCGGGGGAAGGGTGCTCGCGGGCTTCTACACGCGCACCGCGGGCAAGCCCCTCGAGGCGACGCAGTCCATCTTCGAGGCGGTGGAGCGCGTCGCGCGCGAGGAAGGCGCGGCCTTCGAGGTGGCGCTCGCCGCGACCACGGGCTCGGGCAGGAAATTCGTCGGAGCGGTCATCGGCGCGGACGCCGCCGTCGACGAGATCACCGCCCACGCGCGCGCCGCACTCGAACTCGACCCAGAGACCGATACCATCATCGAGATCGGCGGCCAGGACTCCAAGTTCACCTCCCTCTCGGGCGGGGTCGTCACCTTCAGCCAGATGAACGCCGTCTGCGCCGCCGGCACGGGCAGCTTCCTCGAGGAGCAGGCGGGACGGCTCGGCGTGGGCCTCGCGGACTTCGCGCCCAGGGCGTCGGGGAACAGGGCGCCCCTCACGAGCGACCGCTGCACGGTCTTCATGGAGCGCGACCTGAACCATTTCCGGGGCCGGGGCTACGCGACGGGCGAGCTGCTCGCCGCCTCGCTCTTCTCCGTCTGCGACAATTACCTGGGGAAGGTGGCGCGCGAGGGCTCAATCGGGAAGCGCGTCGCCTTCCAGGGCGCCACGGCCCGCAACCGCGCCCTGGTGGCCGCCTTCGAGAAGCGCCTCGGGAAGAGCGTGCGCGTCTCGAAATTCTGCCACCTGACCGGTGCCATCGGCGCTGCGCTCGAGGCCCGCGATTCGAGGCCAGCGACGGGAACCCAAGCCTCCACTTTCCGCGGCTTCCGCCTCCACGAGCTCGACCTGGCCTCGCGGGTGGACCGCTGTGGGCTCTGCCCGAACGACTGCCGCCTCCGCATCGTGGACGTGGACGGCGAGGAGGTGGCCTACGGCTTCCTCTGCGGACGCGACCAGGCCACGCGGCATTACGTGAAGGAAGGCGGGCGCGACCTGCTCGCGGAGCGGAAGCGGGCCATCGAAACCGCGTACGCGCGCGTCGGGCGCAGCTCGCCGCCCCGCGCCGGCTGGCCGAGCGTCGGCATACCGAGCGCGCTCTACCTGCACGAGGACGCGCCCTTCTGGAAGGCCTTCTTCGAGCGGCTCGGCTTCCGTGCCGTCATGGCGGACGAGAGCCCCGGGACACTCCGCGCCGGCAAGCGCCTGGCCGGCGCCGAGTTCTGCGCGCCCATGGCCATGTTCCACGGCCAGGCGGACGCCCTGCTCGAAAAAGCGGACCTCGTCTTCCTGCCGACCTACCTCGCGGAAAAGCCGGAGCGTCTGCGCGAGGGCGAGGCGACCCGCAGCTACTGCAACTTCGCGCAGTACGCCCCGGTCGTGACGCGCGCCGCGGAGGAACGGGAACGGCCGCGCATCGTCAGTCCCGTGCTGGTCGGACGGCGGGGCGACACCTCGCGCGCCATGGAAGCGCTCCACGAATCGCTCGAAGCCGCGCTCGCGCCCTGGGGCGTACGCGCCCCCGCGCGGAAAGTCCTCGAGGAGGCGTACGCCGCCTGCCTCGAGGCGAAAGCCCTGGCGCGGCACGCGGTCCGCGCCATCCACGCCCGCGAGCGCGACGCGGAGGGCATGGCCGTGGTCGTGGTCGGCCGCCCCTACGCCGTCCTGTCGGACTCCATGGGAAAGGGCATCGTCGACGTGCTCCGCAAACAGGCCGAGGAGCTCTGGTACGCGGACATGCTGCCCGGCCGCGCGGCGGAGGGCGAGGCGGCCATCGACCCGATGCTCGAGGCCTTCCACTGGCGCTACGCCGCCGAGCTCCTCGAGGCGGCGCACTGGTGCGCGCGCCACCCCCGCTGGTACCCAGTGCTGGTCACCACCTTCAAGTGCTCGCCCGACTCCATCGCCATCGAGTGGTTCCGCCGCGTCATGGACGCCTCGGGCAAGCCCTACCTGGTGCTCCAGGTGGACGACCACGATTCGGCCGTCGGCTACGAAACGCGCATCGAGGCGGGCCTCCGCTCGTTCCGCAACCATTTCAGGCGCGCCGCGGAAACCCAGGCGCCCTTCGCGCCCTCCGCACATGCGCAAACGCGAACACCCGCGCCCGCGACGCCCGCCGACGGAGGCGCGCCCGGCGCCCGGAGCGCCAGAGCGCGCGCAAGGCCGCGCGAGGCGGCGGTCCGTCCCGAGCCGGCCCTGCCCCGCGTCGACCCGAAGGGCAAGACCATCCTCTTCCCCGCATGGGACCCCTACGTCTGCCCCCTCCTCGCGGCCAACCTGCGCTCGGCCGGCATGGACGTCCGCGTCCTCGAGGAGACCCCCCTCTCGATACGCCGCGCCATGGGCACCAACACGGGCCAGTGCATCCCCATGAACGTCATCGCCCGCGAGTGCGTCGAAGCCGTCGAGCGCGAAAAGCTCGACCCGGCGAACACCGTCCTCTGGGTGCCGACCAGCAAGTGGCCCTGCAACATCCCCCTCTACCCGCACTTCATCAAGTCGCTCATGGAAAAGCAGGGCGGCGGCATGGAGAAGCTGGAGGTGCTCGTCGACGACGTCACCTTCCTCCGCTTCGGGCCCGCCGTCTCGATAGGCGCCTTCCACGCCTTCTCCGCGGGCGGGGCCCTGGCGAAATTCGCCTGCCGCACGCGGCCCTACGAGCTCGAGAAGGGAACGACGGACCGCCAATCCGCTCGCTCGCTCGCCATCCTGGTCGACGCCTTCGAGCGGGGGACTAACCGGGAAGCCGCCTACCGCGCGGCCTTCGAGCCCTTCGCCGAAATACCGACCGGACCGCGCGACCGTCCGAAGGTGGCCGTCTTCGGCGACTTCTACGCGCGCGACAACGAGGTGTTCAACCAGGGCCTCGTGCGCGCCATCGAGGAAGCGGGCGGCGAGGCCGTCACCACCTCGTATATCGAGTACCTCAAGTCGGCGCTCGACCCGATGTTCCGCCGCATGCTCAAGGACCGCCGCTACGGCGCCTGGGCCCGGACCAAGGCCGCCCACGCCATCGTGCTGGCCGTCGAGCGGACCCTGTCGCTCGCCGCGTCAGACTGGTTCGGCAGGTCGCAGTCCTGGAGCAATCCCGGCTACGCGGAAAAGCTCGGCCTCTTCGGCATCTCGGAGGACCACGAGGGCGAGTGCTTCGACAACACGCTCAAGATACTGAGGCTGCTCGAAGCGCACCCGGACCTCGCGCTCTTCGTGCAGGCCAGCCCGGCCTTCTGCTGCCCCTCGATCATCACCGAGGCCATGTCGAAGGAAATCGAGCGCGTCACGGGCGTGCCCGTCATCACCGTCACCTACGACGGCACCGGCTCGCCGAAGAACGACGCCATCGCGCCCTACCTGGCCTTCGCCCGGAAAGGCGCCGCGGGCGGATAATGCTGGACGATTTTACATTTCTATGAATAATGTCACGCAATTCCGAAACGGGAAGCGCGCCGACACGCGCTAAAAAAGGAGACGTCTTGAAAAAGTCCACCGCATCCGCAATCGGGGCCCTGCTCGCGGCCGCCGCCCTGCTCCTCGCCCTCGGCTCCTGTTCCTCGCCGCTCATGGGCATTGAAGAGGACGCCGTCGTCCCCCTCGACTCCGAAGCCCAAGGCGGCCTCGGCGCCTCGCGCGCCGTCACGCTCTGGTACCTCGAAGACTACATGAAGAACGCGACCAGCCTGTCCTCCATCTACGGCGTTTACTGGTCAGCGCGCGACATGGACTCCTCGCCCATCGGCAACCACCAGTTCGTCACCATCGTCTACGGATCGAAAGCCCAGGCCGACGCCGTGGCCGCCGGCTACGGGGTGACGTACAAGGCCTACGCGAACCAGAAGGGCCTCATGGTCTACTACACGACCATCGGCGCCTTCACCGACGACGGCTCGACCTCGGGTTACATCGTCGAGACCTTCAACCAGGTTTCCGACGCCGACTCAGTCAAGGAGCAGGTAAATCCTTCCAAGTACATCTACTGGTACAAGCCCGACTACGACTTCGAGGGCCACCGCGTCCCCTACTCCCTCTCGACGCGCGGCTACGCCTCGACCGACGCCTTCCTCAAGGCCATCATCGTCGCGGCGAAGAATTTCAACCGAAACCACGACGCGGGGCTGACCGTCCAGTACAGCCTCTTCTCGACCAACTGCTCCACCATGGTCAACTCGCTCTTCGCGGAGCTCGGCATCCCCTCGGGCGACCGCGACACGCTCGGCGATTTCTTCGGCGTCGACGCTGCCGAGGACAACGTCATCTCCGGCACCTACTTCCGCTGATCCGGACCGTCGGAAAAGGAAGGGCCGCGCCGGGGAGGCTTCCCGGCGCGGCCCTTTTTTCTCCCCCGACGAAGGTTCCGCTTGCGCGCCTCGGCCCGATGGCCAAGACTGGCTTTACGGACCGTCGGAGCCACGGTCCGATCCCTTCCGCACGGAGTCCGCCCGATGAGCGACGCGCAGATCATGAGCATAGGAATCCCGATACTCGTCCTGGCGGCGGCGTTGGCCGTCGTCGGTCCGATCCTGCAGAAACGGGCCTCGCCCGCGGCTGCCTTCAGGCGCCGGGTCGCCGCGCTCGGCGGCCGCTACCTCGGGCTCAGGGCCACGGCGGCCTTCCTGGACTCGGTCGGGTATCCGAAGCCGGAGGAAATCCATTTCAGCTCCAAGACCGGCTCGACGCTCAGCTTCAGCCTCAAGGTCGGACCGGACGCGCGGGGCGCCGGCTTCAAGCTGCCGGGCCGCGTCGGCTCCTACAAGCTCCACATGCAGGGCGGCATGGAATTGGAGCTCGGCGGCAGGTCGAGCACCTTCGTGCTCGAAACGGAGGAAGGCGCGAGCCGCCGCGGCAACGCCGACCGGCAGTTCACGGCCAGCTACCTGGTCCTGCACGCCTGGCAGGCTCAAAAGGAAGGCGAGGCGACGAGGCCCGCCGACGCGGTCGCCGAGCGGCTCGGCCCGGTCCTGCGCTTCCTCGAGCGGAAACCCGGGCTGACGCACGTGGCGATCCGCCTGCCCGCGGGCAAGGCCGAAACGGTGCTCGCGGACGGGGGCGCCTGGTCCATGTTCCGCGAACTCCTGGGCTGACGGAGCCGGGGCGAGGCCCCGGCGGCGGCCGGCCCGAGCGCCGGCCGCCGCTTTTTTCATTTTCCCCGCAACCGATCGCCAGGCCGGAGGTACAGCCTTCCAATCCGGCGCGCCCGCGCGTCGCCGGGCAAGTCTGTCCGTTCCGGGAGGCATCATGAGGAAAATCGTTCTCGCCCTCGTCTCGCTCGCCGCGCTCGCGGCGCTGTCGTGCAGCCTCGAGCCCGCCGCGCCCGTCGAAGCCGCCGCCGACGAGCTCGAGGCCCGCGCCGCGTCGGCCTCGACCCTCGGGGATTACGTCCCCGGCGAGCTGCTGGTCAAGTTCGCGCCCGGCGCCTCGGCCGAGCTCCGCGGCGCGGCCATCCGCGCCGCGAAGGGCGCGGTCGACCGGACCATCCTGAGCGCCGCAATGAAGCGCTTCGGGGACGACGAGGGCATCGTCGTCCTCAAGGTGCCGATGAACGCGCTCGAAGCTGCCGGCATCGTCAGGAAGCTCGAGGGCGTCGTCTTCGCCGAGCCGAACTGGATCTACACCCACGCGGCCGTCTCGAACGACCCGTACTACACGGGCGGCCAGCTCTGGGGCATGTACGGCGACGGCACGAGCCCGGCCAACCAGTACGGCAGCCAGGCCGGAGAGGCCTGGGCCCGCGGCAACGTCGGCTCGAAGACCGTCCACATCGGCGTCATCGACGAAGGCGCCATGTGGTCGCACACGGACCTGGCGGGCCAGATCTGGACCAACCCCTACGATCCTGTCGACGGCAAGGACAACGACGGCAACGGCTACGTCGACGACGTCCACGGCTGGGATTTCGCGGGCGGTGACAACACCACCTACGACGGCGGCTCGGACGACCACGGGACGCACGTCTCGGGCACCATCGGCGCGATCGGCGGCAACGCACTCGGCGTGGTCGGCGTCAGCTGGAACGTCACCATCATCACGGCGAAGTTCCTCGGCTCGACCGGAGGCACGACCGAGAACGCCATCCTCGCGGTCGACTACCTGACCGACCTCAAGATCCGGCACGGACTCGCCCTGCCCGCCACCAACAATTCCTGGGGTGGCGGCGCCTTCTCGCAGGGCCTCCAGGACGCCATCGAGCGCGCGAACGCCGCGAACATCCTCTTCGTCGCGGCCGCCGGCAACGAGAGCCTCAACATCGACTCGACCATCAGCTACCCGGCCGGCTACCCGAACGCCAACATCGTGGCGGTGGCCGCCATCGACTCGGCGGGCAACCTGGCAAGCTACTCCAACTACGGCGCCACCCGCGTCGACCTCGGGGCCCCCGGCTCCGCCGTCTACTCCACGGTGCCGAGCAAGAACGGCCGGACCTCGTCCTACGCCTCCTACTCCGGCACCTCGATGGCCACGCCGCACGTGACGGGCGCGGTGGCCCTCTACGCCGCGACCCATCCGACGGCCACGGCGGCCCAGATCAAGGCCGCGCTCCTCGGCTCGGTCGTCCCGACGGCCAGCCTGGCCGGCAAGTGCGTCACCGGAGGCCGCCTGAACGCGAGCGGCTTCTAGCATCCACCCCGCTTCCCGCCTTCCCGGGCGAACCACCGCTCCGGGAAGGCGTTCGCCATCAGCCGGCGGCCCAGAAGGCCGCCGGTTTTTCGTCCCGGGCGCCGGCCGGACGGCGCGGACCGGGCCCGCGCATGCTAGAATCAGGAGGCGCGCGGACGCCGTGCCGCGCGAAAAAGGGGTGACGAATGCCGAAGCCGCTTCATGTCGCATATCGCGTCTACCAGGGCGTCCTCCGTGCCGCAAGTTACCTGATGGACTTCTCGCCGCCGCAGCTGCTCGAGGGCCCCGGGGCCATCAAGCGACTCCCGGCCTTCATCAAGGAAAAAGGGTTCGGCCGCGTCCTCGTCGTCACCGACAAGGGTCTCCGGTCCCTGGGCCTGCTCGACGGCTTCCTCGCCGGACTCGAGGCCGCCGGCCTCGCGTACGCGGTCTACGACGGCGTGCAGCCGAACCCGACCATATCCAACATCGAGGAAGCGCTCGCGCTCTACCGCGCCGAGCGCTGCGAAGCCCTGGTCGCCTTCGGCGGCGGCTCGCCCATGGACTGCGCCAAGGCCGCCGGCGCGCGCTTCGCCAATCCACGGAAGAGCGTGCGGCAGCTCCGCGGCCTCCTCAAGGTGACGCGGAAGCCGCCGGCCCTCTTCGCGGTGCCCACCACTGCCGGCACGGGCTCCGAGACCACCGTGGCCGCGGTCGTGAGCGACCCCGAGACCCACGAAAAGTACGCCATCTCCGACCCGAAGCTCCTGCCGCCCTACGCCGTGCTCGACCCCGAGCTGACCCTGGGCCTGCCGCCCCGGATCACGGCGCCGACCGGCATGGACGCGCTGACCCACGCGGTCGAGGCCTACGTCGGCCGCGCCAATACCCCCGAGACGCACGCGCGCGCCGAGGAGGCCGTTCGCCTCGTCTTCGCCTGGCTCGAGAAGGCCTACAAGGACGGCTCGGACCTGGAAGCCCGCGGCGCCATGCTCCGCGCGTCGTTCTGCGGCGGCTTCGCCTTCACCCGCGCCTACGTCGGCTACGTGCACGCCATCGCGCACAAGCTCGGCGGGCTCTACGCCCTGCCCCACGGGCTCGCCAACGCGGTGGTCCTGCCCCACGTGCTCGACTGGTACGGCGACGCGGCCGCGCCGGCCCTCGCCCGCCTCGCGGAAATCGCGGGCGTCGCGAAACCGGGCACGACGCCGGCCGAGGCCGCCCGCGCCTTCATCGCGGAGATCCGCGCCATGAACGCGCGCATGGGCATCCCCGAAGGCTTCGCCGAAATCCGCGCCGAGGACGTCCCCGCCATCGTGCGGAGCGCGCTCCGCGAAGCCAACCCGACCTACCCGGTGCCCCGCATCATGGACGCGGCCGAGTGCGAGGCCGTGGTCCGCGGCCTCATGCGGGACGCCCCGGGCGGCACGCGATGATCGTCGAGACCTTCGTCGCCTGCGATTTCGCGCAGGACACCCAGGGGAAGCTGACGGTGGTCGGGGCCTTCGACACCATCACCGCGGACGCCGTGCCCGCCACGCACCCGTTCATGTGCGTGGCCGCGCGGATACGCTTCATGATCCACGAGCTCGGCCGCCACGAGGTCACCGTGGAATTCCTCGACCCCGAGGGGAAGCCGGTCGCGCCCCCCTTCAAGGGTTCGCTCGACGTGTCGGGACTCGGCACCGACTCGGTCGCGGCCGACCTGGTGCTCAACCACGTGGGCGTGCGCTTCGGGAGCTTCGGCAAGCACGAGATCCGCCTCCTCGTCGACGGCGAGCCGCGCGCCTCGGCGCCGGTGCACGTGCGGAGGAAGAACCGCCCGTCCTGAAGCGCCCGCAGCGTCCGTCGGCCCGGCCGGGGAACGGCCGGGGACGTAGATTCCGTCTGGCGCCCGCCGGACGGACGGCCTATGCTGAAGGGGCGGCCGGTCGGCCGCGATGTACGAAACGCCCCGAGGAGAAAACCATGAGCATCCTGGACATCCTGCAATCCGCCCTGGACACCGACGACGACGACGACGCGAAGAAGGTCGGCTCGAAGCTCGACGTCGCGCAGATGGCGCTGCTGGCCAAATCGGCCATCGCCGTGATCGGCAAGATCGGCATCCCGAAGCTGGTGGAGCTCTTCTCGAAGGCGGGGCTCGGCGACGCCGTGCGCTCGTGGATCGGCAAGGGCCCGAACCAGAGGGTGACGGGCGATCAGGTGACGAAAGCGCTCGGACCGAAGGTGATAGGCGAGCTCGCGAAGAAGGCCGGGCTCGACCAGGGCCTCGCGGCCGGCGCGCTCGCGAAATACCTGCCGAAGGCGGTGGACCTGCTCACCCCGGACGGCGAGGACGACGAGGACAAGGTCCGGAAGACCATCGGCGGCCTCGATCTCGGCGGGGTCGACCTTTCCGACGGCATCGGCCTCGACGACGTCGGCGGGCTGCTCGGCGGATTTTTCGGAAAGAAGGGCTAGGGCCCGGAGCGGAGGGACGCCTGCCCGCGCGGCACCTGCCGCCGCGGACCTGCGCTCGAGCTCATAAGCCCGGAGAAGTACGCGCGAGCCGTCCCTGACGCTCCACGAAGTCGATGACGAAGCGGCTGCCGGGCGCCGCGTCCTCGACCCGCACCGACCCGTGCAGCTGGGCCGCGAGCGTCCAGACGATCTTGAGGCCGAGGGTCCGGATGTTCCGGAGATCCGTCGGGCACGCGAAGCCGATCCCGTCGTCCTCGATTTCGAGGCGGAAGCGGCGTTCCGGGGCTCCGGTCCGCGCGGCGGCCGATCCGCCCGGCGCCGCTCCGCCGCCCGCCTCCTCGGCCGCGACCTGAGGCAGCTCGCGCAGGCGGATGACTACGCGGCCCTCGCGGCCGTCGGGGAAGGCGTGCTTGAAGGCGTTGGACACGAGCTCGCCGACCAGGAGCCCGCAGGGCACGGCGCTGTCCATGCCGAGCTCGATGCCCGCGACGTCCACGCGGACGTCCACCTTTCCCGACTCGTTCGAGTAGGTGCCGAGCAGGGCTTCCGCGAGGTCGCCCAGGTACTCGCCGAAATCGATGCGCGAGGGCGTCTGCGACTGGTAGAGCTTCTCGTGGAGCAGGGCCATCGAGCGCACGCGGTTGCGGCTCTCCCGGAACATCTCCTGGATGGCCTCGTCCTCGACGTAGTGCGACTGGAGCGCGAGCAGGCTCGAGATGACCTGCAGGTTGTTCTTGATGCGGTGGTGGATCTCCTGCACGAGGAGGAGGTTCTTGGCCGATTCCTCGGCCTTGCGCCGCTCGGTGATATCCCGGGCGACGATGACCGCGCGCAGTTTCTCGCCGGACTCGGAGGGCATGAGCGAGGCGGACAGCAGCATGGGAACGAGGCTTCCCTGGCTCGTCCGGTAGCGGGCCTCGCGGTTCGAGAGCGGGCCCGCCTCGAGCAGGCGGAAGAAGGCCTTGCGGTCGGCGAGCTCGTCCTCCGCGTCGATGACGCGACCGAAGGACAGGCCCTCGAGCTCCGCGATCGGGCGGCCGAGCAGGCGCGCGGCGGCCTCGCTCGCGCGCTCGATGCGGAATCCCGCGTCCACGACGAGCAGGGTGTCGCCCATGTCGTCGAGGCTGCCGAGGATGCGCTCGTTGTACCGTTCCATGTTCGTCAGCGTGACGATGCTGCGGTGCAGGGCCATGCCCTGCGATACGATCGAGCGGACCGCGGCGAAGATCTCGTCGTCCCGCTCGTCGTAGGGTCCGCCCGAGCGGCGGCCGGAGACGGCGAGCACGCCGAGCCGGCTGTCGGGATCGCCGAGCGGCACCCACGCGAAGGCCTCGGCCGCGGCCACGTCCTCCGGACCGAGCACCCCCCGGGAACGCAGCGACTCGAGCGCGAGGGTCCGGAGGTCCATGCCGGCGCCGGGCCGCGCGTCCGCGATCTCGAGCAGGGGCCGGACGGCGGCGAGCGCCTCGCCCGCGGCGAAGCCGAGCCTTCCGCGCGCGAACAGCCGGGTCGCTCCGCCCGACTCGAACCAGGCGATGGCGCAATGCTCGCGGTCGAGGAAGTCCGCGAGCACGCCCGTCACGGAATCCATGACGGCGGGAAAGTCGGAGACGTCGCGGAATTTCTCCGACAGCACGAAGAGCAGGGTCTGCTCGGACAGGCGACGCCGGATGCCCAGGAAGATGTCGCTGCGGTCCAGGGCGGTCGCGGCCTGGCTCGCGATCGTCGACAGGAACGAGAGGTCCTCCGGTCCGTAGATGGCGCCCGAGCGCTTCTGGCCGAGCGCGATCAGGGCGGGCATGCGGTCCTCGAGCGTCACGGGCGCCACGAGGGCGACCGAGCCGAGGGCGAAGGGCGATCCAGAGTCCGCAAGCGCGGATCCGAGCGCGGGATCGAGCTGGACGTCCTCGCGCAGCACCGGCGACCGCCGCGAGCGGAGCAGGAGCGCGAGCGGCGAGGCAGGATCGAGGACGAGGATGTCCGTGTCCGGCCGCTCCGGTCCCGCCGTACAGAGTACCCGGTAGCGTTCAGTGGCCGGATCGAGCGTCAGGAAAGCGGCGAAGCCCGGCTTGATGCCCTGCCCGACGACCCGGCAGACCAGGTCCGCTATCGGTTCAGCGTCATAGAGCGAGGCCAGCTCGCGGCTGAAGAGCTCGAGCGCCTTCTGGTACTCGCCGCGCTCCCGGAAGAAGACGCGGTCGAGGATGCGCTGCAGAAGGTTACGGAGCGGCAGGAAGAGGCCGGCCAGGATCACGATGGCGATGGCCCCGTAGACGCGGCTCGAATACGCTCCGCCCCGCGAAAGGAGCCCTTCGAGGCCGAAGATGAAGCCGAGGTAGAGTCCGACGAGCGTCGCGGTCAGGACCGAGTAGACGAGGCTGCGCGCGATGACGGCGCGGAGGTCCATCAGGCGATGGCGCACGACCGCGTACCCGATGATCGCCGCGCTGGCCAGGTTCGCCGTGATGTCGACCGGATAGTCGCGCAGGGCCGTCAGGTTGGTGGCGGCGCCGATTATGGTGACCGCGGCTCCGATCAGGATGTAGCGGATGCGGTTGCGCTGGACGGGGGTCGGATTCCCGCGGAGCGCCCGCACCAGGTTCGCGAAGCCCAGGCCCCAGAACAGGAAGGACAGTCCCGAAAGTGCGTACATCAGCCGGCTCGAGTACACCGGCACCCAGTAGCCGGAGCGCCCGAGCACCACCTCGTCGAGCTGCAGGCCGGCCAGGCCGCTGACGAACTGGACCGCGCAGACCAGGTAGGCCAGCGCGGCCTGCGCCCGCTGTCCCTTGATGTCGAGCAGGGCCCGGGTGAAGGGGAAGAAGAGGATGGTGTAGAGGCCCGAGAAGGCCAGCATCAGGTTGTAGAGCGTCAGGGCCGTCCCCGCGTCGTGCGCGAAGTTGACGCCCGCGGAGCCCGCCTGCCAGAGGAGCATGCCGAAGAGGTAGATGGAGAAGAAGGCGCGAATCCGCGGGGCCGCGGCGCTCCGCAGGGTGAGCAGGGCGAGGGCGAGGTAGCTCGCGAGCGCTACCAGCTTGACCGCCGTGGCGAGGTTCTGCATCGGATCCCTAGATCTTCCAGTCGCTCATGCGGACCAGGCTCTCGACGACGCGGTCGGGCGCGTTCACGTGCGGGGGCTTCATGTGCGCCAGGTCGGCGCCGGCCGCCTGCCGCTCGGCGAAGTAGCGGGCGAAGGTGCCCTTGCTGAAGAGCGTCACCTCGAGGGGCCGCAATCCCGCCAGGTCCTCCATGTCGCGGTACGGGGCGTCGAGCTCGCGGAGCTTCGCGTGCACGAGCGAGGCGACCTCGGCGGCGCTCCGCTCCCCTCCCTTGGGCTCCAGGTAGAGCTGGAGCACCGGCCGCTCGCCGACGGCCTCCTTGCGCGCGGACCAGTCTTCGTACTTCACGCCGCTCCGCTCGATGGCGGTCCAGATGGTCTTCTCGGTCAGCCGCGTGAAGCCCGCGATGTCGATGAGGCCGTCGATGCGAGACGAGAAGCTCATCTGCGGCAGGCGGATTCCCCCCTCCGCGTCCTCGAGCGCGTCGATGCGCACCAGGTCGCCGAGCACGTAGCGGAGCATGGCGCCGCCGTGGAAATTGGTGCCTGCGAGGACGTACTCCCCGCCCGCCTCAACTTCGTCCATGAAGCGCGAAGGCGCGACGAACTCGGGGTCCTCGAGGCTGCGCGCGTAATCCTTTTCGTCGACGAACTCCCAGAAATTCATGTAGGGGTAGAAGGTCATGCCGCGCCGCGACCAGGACTGGAAGGCGATGGCGCCGAACTCGGTGCAGCCGTAGCCCTCCATCGGCTCGACGCCCCAGAGCTCGGCCACCTTGTCCTTGAGCAGGCCCGTGTCCATGCCGCCGCAGATGGCGCCCTTCACCTTCCAGATGTCCTTCGGCATGAGGCCGCGGCCCGCGAGACCCGCCTTGACGAGCGCCTTCACGATACGGAACAGCGCGCGAGGGTCCTTCGGCAGTTTCATGGGCGAGGCGCCCTTCTCGCGCGAGCCGAAGCGCTCGCCGAGCTTCATCAGGATGCTCGTCATGCCCCAGAAGAAGTCGAGTCCCTCGGAGAGCGACAGCTCGAAAGCCGCCATGATGCGCTCCTGGAAGTCCATGGCGTAGGCGTCCTCGAGCTTCGGCAGCACCTTGAACGGGAAGGCCTCGAGCATCGCCTCGCTGATGACGCCGGAGATGTAGGGCGTGGGCGCCAGCAGGTAGGGGAAGGTCATGCCCTCGCGGAGGCTCACGTCGCCCTTGCGCTTCGCGGAGGCGACGATGAAGGCCGCGAGGAAGGCGGTGCCGACCTCCGCGTACATAGCGTCCGTCCAGGGCACCCACTTGGCGTCGTACTCGCCGGAACGGCCCGAGGTGCGGACCCACATGCGGGGCTTGCCCGCCAGCACGGACTCGTCGCGCGCGAGGAGGTTCTCCGCATAGTCGCGGTAGGTGGTCAGCGGGACGATCCGCCTGAGCCCGTCCGCGTCCTTCGGGCGCCCCCCCCTGGAGAGCCGCGTCCAGAGCGCCGCCGGCTCCGAGCGGGCAAGCTGCTCGGCGAGCAGTTTCCGCTGCACGTCCATGAAGGCCCCCGCGTCGAAATCCAGGTAGCCGCAGTAGCGCTCCCACAGTTCCTTCGTCCGGCCTTCACGCACCAGTCTCGCGGCTTCGCTCATGGTTTCCTCCTGACGTTTCGCATGGCGTTCGGAATCATGAAGGGAACGCGCGCGCGGTACTCGCGGTACGCGTCCCCGAAGACGGCGGGGAACAGGAAGCGGTCCTCGAGGGCGGCGAGGGCGAGGTTGCAGGCGGTCCAGGGCGCGAGGGCGACGAGGAGGCCGCGCGAAGCCGTCGCGAGGGCGAGGCAGGCCTGGAAACCGCAGAGCGCGGGAACGCCGGGATGCCGGCAGAGCGCGTAGAGGCCGCGGTCGGAGAGGAAACGGGGGCCGGCCCCGGTCGGGCCGCGCGGGGCGGGCGGGCTGGCCGCGGCTCCGGCGGTGGCGGGGCGCGGCGGGCGGAGGTCGAGGACGAGGGCGCGGAGGAGCAGCCAGGCGAAGGGGGCCGCTACGGCGAGCGCGGCGAGGCGGAAGGCTCCGTGGATCGCGAACCGCGGTCCCGTCGCGGCGAGCAGGACGAACGCGGGGCCGAAGGAGAGGAAGGAGGAGGCGGCGAGCGTCGCTCGGGCCAGGCGCCGGCCCCGGGACTCCGCGAGTTCCGAAAGAGCCATGAGGAAGAATCCCGCGCAGCCCGCGAGGACGGGGATCAATCGCGACCTCCACGCGTGCCGGCCACCGGGGTCGACCTGCTCGGCGCGTGGCGGACACTATACCCCGGCAACGGCGGGCCGGGAGCGAAAAAACGTTCGCGCGCAGGCGCCGCAGAAGCGGAGCAGCGGCAGGGCGATGGCGACGGGCGCCAGGATCCACCGCCGGCTGAAGCGGGGCGGTCCGCGGGCGAGGCCGCCGCCAAAACGGCGGGAAGCGACGAATCGGCGGGGCGCCGCTCTGGCATGCGCCGTCCCCTTCGACTAGAATTTCCCCCATGCCAGCGAACACACCCCGACCGGGCCGGGCGCACGGTCCCGGAGCGGCCCGCGCGCTCGCCGCCGCGCTCGCGCTCGCCGCGGTCTTCCCGGCGCCTGCGGAAACGCGTCCCCGCGACGACGTGGCCGCCTTCTCGGTGCTGTCGGTCAAGGACGGCCTCGTCAACGCCTCGGTCTCCGGCATCGTGCAGGACTCCAAGGGCTTCATCTGGCTCGGCACACAGGGGGGCCTGGCCCGCTACGACGGCTCGTCGTTCCGCACCTTCGAAAACGAGCCCTTCGACGAGAATTCCCTCTCCGGAAGCCTCGTCCAGACCCTCTTCCTCGACCGGGGCGACGTGCTCTGGGTGGGAACCTACAACGGGCTCAACCGCTTCGACATCGCCACCGAGACCTTCACCCGCTACGTCTACGATCCGGCCAGGCCGGACTCCCTCTCGAACGACCTGGTCATCGCGATAGCCCGGGACGCCAAGGGCCGCCTCTGGGCCGGCACGCTCAACGGCCTCTCGCGCCTCGACGAGGAGACCGGCTCCTTCGTGCGCTACCTCCACGACCCGGAGGACCCGCACTCGATCCCGAACAACACCGTCCGCTCCATGTTCCTCGATTCGCGCGGCATGCTCTGGATCGGCTTCACCGGCGGCGGCTTCGTCTCGTACGACTACGAGCGGGACCGCTTCGACCGCCGCCCCGGCGCCGCGACCGCGGGACCGCCGCCCTCGGCCTCGCTCCAGTCCATCGCCGAGGATCCGGAAGGCGCGCTCTGGCTCGGCGCCTGGGGCACGGGACTCGTCCGCTTCTCGCCCGAGGACGGCAGCTTCAGGACCTGGTCCCTTCCCGACAACCGCATCTACGTGGTGAACGCGGATGACCCGGACGAGATCCGCGTCGGCACCTGGGGCGGCGGCCTCCACGTGCTGGATCCGTCGACGGACGCCGTGCGCTCCTACCGCGCTACCAAGGCCCTCGGAGCCCTGCCCCACGATGTCGTCTACTCCATCCACGAGGACGCCTCGGGCGAGCTGTGGATCGGGACCAACGGCGGCGGCATCGCCCGCATAGACCGCACCCGCCGCTCCTTCAGCGCCTGGGCCGCGAATCCCGCCGACCCCGCGGCCCTGCCCGACGGCAAGATCCTTTCCATCCACGTCGACTCGCTCGGCTGGCTCTGGGTCTCGGTCTACGGCAACGGCCTCCACGCGCTCGCGCCGGGCGCCACCGCGTGGCGGCACTTCCGGCACGACCCGGACGATTCGACCAGCATCGGCGACGACACCTGCAACCTGGTCTACGAGGATTCCGCCGGCACGATCTGGGTGGCGACGAACCGGGGGCTTTCCCGACTCGCGGACCGCGGGCGCGGCCGCTTCGAGACCCTGAGGTCGCCGACCGACGGCTCGGACGGCCTGGCCGACAGCATCGTGTACGCGGTGCTCGAGGACGGCGAGGGCGGCTACTGGATCGGCACCTACCTGCGCGGCCTCGACCGCTGGGACCCGCGGACCGGGAACTTCGAACACTACGCCTACGATCCCGCCGACCCGGAGTCCATTCCCGACAACCTGGTCAATACGCTCGCCTACGACGCGAAGGGCCGGCTCTGGGTCGGCACGAACAACGGCCTCGCGCGCCTCGAGGGCGGAAAGTTCGTCCGCTACGCCTACTCGATGGACGATCCCGCGGGCATTTCCAACAACTCGATACAGCGCGTCTTCCTCGATTCGCGGGGCGTGCTCTGGATCACCACGCGAGGCGGCGGCATCATGCGCTACGAAGAGGACGAGGACCGCTTCACCCACTACATGCGCAAGGACGGCCTCCCCAACAACATCGTCTATTCGGTGCTCGAGGACCGCTCCGGCGACCTCTGGATCGTCACGCAGACCGGCATAGCCCTCTACGACCGCGAGACCGCCTCGATCAAGACCGTGTCGCTCTACAAGGAGCTCGACAACCAGAACTTCAATGCCGGCGCGACCATCGGCCCCGAGGGCGAGCTCTACTTCGGCTCGGTGGGCCTGGTGACCCGCTTCGACCCGTCGCGCTACGAGCGCAACACCCATGTGCCGCCCGTCTACGTCACCAGCCTCGTCGCGGCTAACCGGCCGAAGCTGGCCGCGCCGACGGCCACGGTTCCCCGGGACGAGGCGATCAGGCTGGCGCACTGGGAGAACTCCGTCTCGTTCTCCTTCGCTGCGCTCGATTTCCGCGACCCGCAGTCCAACCGCTTCGCGTACCGGCTCGAAGGCTTCGACGAGGACTGGATCCAGGCGGGCACGCGCTCGTTCGCGAGCTACACCAACCTCCGCGCCGGACGCTATGTGTTCCGGGTCATCGCCGCGAACAACGACGGCGTCTGGAACGAGACCGGTGCCTCGCTCGCCTTGACGGTCGCCGCCTCCCCCTTCCTCGGCCCGGTCGCCATCTCGCTCTACCTGCTCTCGATCGCGCTCGCCGGCTACGGCGCCGCGACGCTCCGCTCCAACCGCCTGCTGGCCGCCAAGGTGCGGGAGCTGACGGAGACCAAGGGGGCCCTCGAGTCGGCCAACGCCGAGTCGCTCGGCCACGCCACCGAGGCGGAACGCGCCAACAAGGCCAAGAGCACCTTCGTCGCCATGGTCAGCCACGAGATCCGCTCGCCGATGAACGGCATCGTGGGCATGGCAGAACTGCTCGCCCGGACCCGCCTGGACGGGCGGCAGGCCGAGTATGTGGACGGCATACGCTCCTCGGGCGCCACCCTGCTGCGCATCGTGGACGAGATACTCGACCTCTCGCGCGCCGACGCCGACCGCATCGCGCTCGAGTCCGCCCCGTACGACCCCCGGGCGCTGCTCGAACGCGTCCGCGCCTCGTACGCGACCCGGGCGCGGAACAAGGGCCTCGAATTCGAGGTGAAGGCGGCCCCCGAGCTTCCCGCGGCCCTGCGCGGGGACCGGCTCAGGCTCGAGCAGGTGCTGTCCAACCTGGTCGGGAATTCGGTGAAATTCACGAGCCGCGGCAAGGTGGGCGTCGAGCTCGGGCTGGACCCGGACGCGGAAGCGCCCGCGGAAGCGGCGGCGTTGCGCCTCCGGGTCTACGATTCCGGGATCGGCATCAAGCGCGAGCGCATCGAGGAGCTGTTCGAGCCGTTCTCGCAGGCGGAGCGCTCGACCGCGCGGCTTTTCGGCGGCTCGGGGCTCGGGCTTTCGATCTGCAAGCGCTTCGTCTCGTTGATGGGCGGCTCGATCGAGGTCGAGAGCGAGCCGGGTTCCGGTTCCGTCTTCACCGTCCGCATCGTCCAGCCGCTCGCAGACCCCTCGGAGCTGGAGGCCGAAGGCGCCGCCGAGCTGACGGGCAGGCCGCTCGAGGGGCGCCTCGTGCTGGTCGCCGACGACGACGGCGTAAACCGGCGCGTCGCTTGCGCGCTGCTCGCCGAGCTGGGCGCGAGTACCGTCGAGGCTGAATCGGGCGTCGCCGCTTTGGCAGAGCTCGAACGGTCCCGCTTCGACCTCGTGCTCCTCGACTGCCTGATGCCCGGCATGGGCGGTGGCGAGACTTCGCGCCGGATCCGCGACCCCGAGAGCGGCTCGCTGGACCCGGGCGTGCCGCTCATCGCCATGACCGCCTTCGGCGACGAACGCGACGCGCGTTCCTGCGCGGGCGAGGATGTCGACGCGGTGCTGCGGAAGCCTCTGACGCTGGCCGCGCTGGCCAAAACCGCTAATCGGGTGCTCGCGGCCGAAACGGGACCGGGTGAGAGTTCCATGGACGGACCGGAGGATACTGGGATGCGCGAAGAGAGCGACACCGATCCGGGCGTTTTCGAGGCGGAAGAATTCCGCCGCCGCTATGCGGGAGCGCCTGAGGTGGCACGGGAGATTGCGGGGCTCTACCGGGAGCAAGCCGTTCGGGTTCCCGTGGAACTCGCCGCAGCCCTCGAACGGGGCGACTACGTCGCCGTGGACGAGATCGCGCACCGCATGAAGGGAGCGGCCGGCGCCATCGGAGGACTCTCCGCCTCGCGAGCCGCCAACGAACTCATGCTCGCCGCCCGAGCCACCGCGGAGGGCGGTCCGGCGGACGCCCTGCCCGCCCTGCTCGCACGGCTCCGGATGGAGCTCGAGAACCTGCGCCGGGCCGTGGATTCGGTGGTGCCGCCGGAAGCCGGCTGAGGCTGACGAAAGCCGGATAAAACCGGCTGGATCCGGCCTAAGCAACTGAAGCCGACCGAGTCAACCGAAGCCGTCCGAAGCACTGAAGCCGGCCGAGGCGGGCGGAAGCGTCGGCGAGCCCGCCCTTGCCTCGCCGGACGCCGGGCGCTATCCTTGGCGCTCATGGAAGCAGGGAAGCGCCGCCTCGACCTTGTCCGCCGCCTCGCCTTTCCCTTGGTGCTGGCCACGATCGGCGCCGCTTTTTTCGCCTGGCGCGAACCGCTCCTCGAACTCTCGCGCAATCCCGCCTCGGCCCGCGCATTCGTCGAAGGCTCGGGCGTCGCGGCGCCGCTCGCGTTCATGGCCCTCCAGGCCTTCCAGGTGATCGTTTTCGTCGTGCCCGGCGAGGTGGTGCAGGTGGCCGGCGGCTACCTCTTCGGCATGTGGTGGGGCAGCCTCTGGTCCACCCTCGGCATACTCGCGGGCTCCGCCGCCAATTTCTGGATAGGCCGGATCCTCGGCCGTCCCTTCATCGAGTGGGTAGCCGGGAGCGAGCGCTTCGAACGCATGGAGCTCGCCACGGCCAGCGGCAAGGCGGCCGCGGCCTTCCTGGTCCTCTACGTGCTGCCGGGCTTCCCGAAGGACCTGCTCACCTATTTCGCCGGCGCGAGCGGGCTGCCCTTCGTCCTCTTCCTTTCCACCTCCACCCTCGGCCGCCTGCCGGGCATCGTCGGATCCTCGTTCATGGGCAGCGCGGCCTTCGAGGGCGACCTGGCCGCGGCGCTCGCCGTGCTCGCCGCGGCGACGGTGCTGTTCGCCCTCGGCCTGGTATTCCGCGACCGCATCGGACGCGCGCTCGGAGAAGCCCTGCGCGCTCGCCGCGAACGCCGGGAGCGGCGGGGACTACGCTGAGCGCGCCGCGCGAGGGGATACGGCCCGGCTTCCCCTGTCGCGCCGCCCGGAAAGCCCCGCGCCTGCGACGGCGCGCCGCCCGGCTTGAAAATTCCCCAATTTTCATATAGAATTGCCTCACGCCATGAATACCCCCCCCGCCACCGAATTCTCCGTCAAGCAGCGCATCGTGTACCCGAGCCAGGGAGTCGGCCTCATCACCGACATCGTGGAGAAGACCCACAAGGACGTCCCCGGCCTCTACTACATCATCTACCTCGACTTCTCGGACATGACCGTCATGGTGCCCGTCCAGAAGGCGGCCGAGCTCGGCATCCGCGCCCTCGTGCCGAAGGACGAGGCGGAGCGGGCGCTCGCCTTCATCGGCGAGGAATACGCGCCGATCCCCTCCGACTGGAAGCTCCGCTACCAGATGAACCTGGA
Organism: Spirochaetota bacterium; assembly: GCA_022703215.1. Classification (GTDB taxonomy): domain Bacteria; phylum Spirochaetota; class Spirochaetia; order Treponematales; family UBA12059; genus JAFGNN01. Next base: position 21,501 of record JAKLEE010000016.1, read on the forward strand.
CCTGCTCAAGAAAGGCTCGGTGCTCGATATCGCCAGCGTGGTGCGTTCGCTGTACCACCGCTCGAAGGTCAAGGAGCTGCCTATCCTCGAGCGAAAGCTCTACGATTCGGCCCTCAACCTCCTGCAGGACGAGGTCTCCTACTCCCTCGACAAGCCGAAGGAAGAGATAGCCGAGCTGATCCGGGCCCGGCTCGAGGCCTAGCGGAAGGGCATGGACGCGGCGGTGCTGGTGGCCGCCGGGCGCTCCGCGCGCTTCGGCGGCATCAAGAAGGAATACCGCCCCCTCGGTTCCGGTATCGTCCTCGATGCCGCGCTTCGCACCCTGCTGTCGCTCCCGACCCTCGGCAAGCTCGCCCTGGCCCTTCCGCCCGGCGAGCTCGACGAGGCCAGGAAGCGACTGGCTCCAGACCTGGCTGCGGAGGAAGGAACCCGTCTCGTCCTCGTCGAAGGGGGCGCCGAGCGCTCGGACTCCGTCCGGCTCGCGCTCGAAGCCCTCGAGCGGTGGTCGCCCGAGCTGGCGCTCGTGCACGATGCCGCCCGCCCCTGGGCGACGCGGGAGCTCTGCCTGTCCGTGCTCGCCCTCGCCGGGGAAAAAGGCGCCGCGCTTCCCGTCGTGCCACCCGTGGATACCATCAAGCGGGTCGATGCGGAAGGCCGCGTGCTCGAGCACCCGACCCGGGCCAGCCTCGGCGCGGCCCAGACGCCGCAGGGTTTCCGCTTCGCTCCGCTGCTCGACGCCCATCGCCGCGCCGCCCGCGACGGAGTCCCCTCGACCGACGACTCCGAGCTGTGGGCGCGCTACGAGGGCCCGGTCTTTACCGTGGCCGGCGAGCGGTCCAACCGCAAGATCACCTTCCCCGAGGACCTCGAGCCGTGAGCGCGCGCGAGTGCCGCGTCGGCGAGGGCTGGGACGTGCACCGTCTGGCGGCGGGGCGTCGGCTCGTGCTGGGCGGGGTGGAAATCCCGTTCGATCGCGGCGAGCTCGGCCATTCGGACGGCGACGTCCTGCTTCACGCGCTCGTCGACGCCCTGCTCGGCGCGGCGGCGCTCGGCGACATCGGCGCCCACTTCCCTCCCTCGGACGCTCGCTGGAAGGACGCGGATTCGCTCGAGCTACTCGCTCGGGCACTCGGCCTGGTCACCGCGGAGGGTTGGAGCATAGTCAACGTCGACAGCACCGTGATCCTGGAGCGTCCGCGCCTCAGGCCGCACGTCGAGGCCATCCGCGCGCGCATGGCCTCGGCGCTCGGCATCGAGGTCGGGCGCGTTTCAGTGAAGGCCAAGACCGCCGAAGGCCTCGGTCCTGTCGGATCGGGCGAGGCGGTGGAAGCGCGCGCGCTTGTCCTGATCGATCGCGTGCGCTGAGCGGTACCACGAAGCTT
>JAKLEE010000160.1 GCA_022703215.1 Spirochaetota bacterium
CGGACTTCGCCGAAGGCGTCGCGGAGCTGGAGGAATGGCTCGGAGCCGGCTCGGGAAAAGAACCCGCGGTCGCGCCATGACCCCGCATTCGCTGCCCGAGTACGTCCTGCTCTCCGCCGCGGCGGCGCTCGGCATCTACGAGCTGGTCGGCTGGACCGTCCGGAGGCCGAGGAGGCAGGACCTCGCCCTCGCCTTCCTGTTCTTCTCGAGCGCCGTCTACGCCGCCGCCTGCGCGGGACAGTACAACGCCGCCGACGCGGCGGCCACCGTGCCCTGGCTCAGGCTGCAGATCGGCACGCTCTTCCTCTCGGGCATTTGCCTGACCGAGTTCTTCGCCGCGGTCACGGGAACCATACCCAAGCGGAGGCGGATCGCCATCGCCGCCATTTTCGGCGCCTTCGCGCTCAGCCAGTTCCTGGACCTCGGCGCCCTGACCTGGCGGGCCTCGGCCGGCCACCTCCACGAAGTGCGCTTGCCCTTCCTGCCCGCCTGGTCCTTCCACGAAGCCGGCACGGGCCCGCTCACCGACGTCCAGACCCTGGTGGGCGCCGCATTCTTCGTCTATCTGTTCCTGGAAGCGCTCAAATTCAGGCGCCGCGACCCGACGGAAGGTCGTCGGCTCCTCATGATCCCGATCGTGGCCGGCGCGGCCTGGCTGATCGACCTTTCCGTGAGCTACGGCTTGCTCCGGATTCCCTATGCGATGGAGTACGCCTTCGCGGTCGGGGCGGTGTACGCGGCGCTCGACCGGGCGGAACGAGAAAAGCACGCCGGGCTGGAATTGCGCGAGGCGCTCGAAGAAAAGGAAACCCTGCTCCGCGAGCTCTACCACCGCACCAAGAACAACCTGCAGGTGGTCTCGTCGATGCTGGCCCTGCACGGGAGGGAGCTCGAAAGCCGGCGCGACCTCGAGATCTTCCGCGACGTGGGGCACAAGATCGCGTCGATGGCCATGGTCCACCAGAAGCTGTACGAATCGAAGCGGCTTTCGCGCATCGAGGTCGGAGGCTTCCTGCGGGACCTCGCTGGCCTCATGCTCGAGGGGCACGGCGCGGCTAAGCGCATCGCACTCGAGGTGGACGCGCCGCCGATCGAAATGCCGATCGAGAGCGCACTGCCCCTCGCCCTCGCGACGAGCGAGCTCCTGTCGAACAGCCTCAAGTACGCCTTCCCGGAAGGGCGCTCGGGCCGCATCTCCATCGAGTTCGGCAAGCTCGGGACCAGGTGCCGGCTCAGGGTGGCCGACGACGGCGTCGGCCTGCCGCCCGGCTTTTCCATCGGGGAATGCGGACGAATGGGCATGAAGACCCTCGAGAGCATCGCGCGGCACCAGCTGCGGGGCGACTTGCGGCATGAGCCGGGACCGGGCGCCTCATGGGTTCTCGAATTCGACTGCGCGACGGCCGGGACGGACCCGAGCCTGAGCGCGCCGTCGGCCGCGTCGGCCGGAGCCGGCTCTTGAGCGCCCTCGTGGTCGAGGATGAGGCGCTGACCGCCATGGAGCTGGCGCTCCACCTCGAGCGCCGCGGATTCGGCGAGGCGCGGCTCGCGTCGACGGGCGAGGACGCGGTGGCTCTCGCGCGCGCGGAGCGACCGGAGGTGGCGATCATGGACCAGGGCCTCGGCGGCGCCATGGGCGGGGCCGAGGCGGGACGCATCCTATCGCTCGAGCTCGGCGTACCCGTCATCATGCTCTCCGGCTGCGCGGGCGCCGAGCTCGCCCCGGAACGGCTCGGCTTCGAACCCGTGGCCGCCCTGGTCAAACCCCTCGACGACGCGGAGCTGGACGCCGCGCTCGACCGGCTCGCGCGGGGAGCGCACCGCTGAAAACGAACCCTCCCGGGAGTCGGCGCGCCTCGTTCATGGGCGTTCGGATCGGAGACTGCATGGAACCACGGACAAGAACCATCCGTTCCCGCGCGGCGGGCGTCGCGGCCTTCGTCGCGCTCGCGGCGCTCGGCGCCTGCCGCTCGGCGCCCGCGGCCCTTCCCGGCTCGGCCGCCCTTCCCTGGAAGGGTTCGCTCAACATCGAGCAGACGGGAAACAGCTGCGGCCCCCACTCGGCCATGGCCGCCATCTTCGTGGCGACCGGCGCGACGCTCGACCCGCGGGAAATCGACCGCACCATCGGGTCGCGCATGGCGAACGGCTACACCTGGCCCTGGGGCGTCGCACGCTTCCTGCGGGCGAACGGCGTCACGGCGAAAATCCGCTGGCACGCTCTCCAGCCGGATTCGGGTCGCCTCGCATGGGTCCGCGCGCGCATCGCGGACGGACACCCCGTCATCGTCATCGTCGGGACGCGGCGCTACCTGCACTACGTGACGGTGCTCGGCTACTCGGGCGAACGGTTCAGCCTCTACGATTCGCTGAAAGGCGCCGACCTGAACGGCGCCGCGCCGGGGAACCTCGACCTTTCCGCGACGGAGCTTCTGGCCTGGTGGAAAGGCGCCGTCTGGAAGGGCATCCCGATCAACCTGTCGATCGGCGGATAGGCGGGGCGGCCTCGGATCGCGGCGGCGGAAACAAAAAAGGGGCGCCGCCAGGGCGCCCCGTCCGTTTTCTCGTTTACTTTCGCGATTTGAACCGGAACGCCGGAAGCTCAGCCCGCGTTCGCCGATGCCGCGCGCGCGGAGAGCTTGGCGCGCAGGTCCTCGATGTCCTTCGGGATGTACTTGCCCGCGAAGGCGAAAGCCACGAAGCAGAGCGCCCAGGTGATGGTGCAGATCCAGAGTATGGCGCTGCCGATGGAGAAACGGTCCGCGACGATGCCCGCGACGAGCGGCGCGAGCGCCGAGCCGATGGACTCGATGAAGTTCTGCACCGCGTTGGTGGTGGCGCGGATCTCCGGCTCGGTGACGTCGAAGAACGAGGACAGCACGTTCGGCGCGGCGAAGGGAATGAAGAGCGCGGTGGCGGCGAGCAGGGCGCCGAAGAGGAGCTTCGAGCCGCCCAGCGGCACGGACATGGTGGCCACGAGCAGCACGGCCCCGGCCAGCACGCCCGCGGCGCCGACCGTGACGCGGCCCTTGAGCGTGCGCTTGAACAGGCGGTCGCCGATGAGGCCGCCGAGCGGGTAGCCGGCCGCCAGCACGAGCACCGCGGGCACCATGGTCAGCAGGGTGCTCGTCTCGTCGTAGCCGCGCTCCATCTGCAGGTAGCCGAAGAAGAAGTAGGTGATGACGTTCCAGGGGAAGACCCCGATGAAGCCCTGGATGAAGAGCACCACGAGGCTCCGCTTGCGGAAAAGGCCGGCGACCTCCTTCCAGCTGAACTTGAAGCGCTCGAGGTGCTGGACGCCCGCCAGCTCGGGCTCCATGGAGCCGCGCGGCGCGTCCTTGACGAAGAGGAAGATGAAGAACGAGAGGACGATGCCGAGGCTGCCGGTGACGAAGAAGATGCGCCGCCAGCCGAGCGAGGCGACCAGGGCCAGGCCGAGCACCATGGCGATGAGGTAGCCGAGGGGCTGCGCCACCTGCATGATGCCGTACATCTTCCCGCGCTTGGCCGGCGGGTACCAGTCGGACACCAGGCTGTAGATGCCCGGGTAGCTCGAGTCGTCGATGCCGGTGGACGCGCGCGTCGCGAGGAAGGTCCTGAAATTCGGCGCGATGCCGTTCAGCCAGGTGGTGGCGCCCCAGAGCAGCGAGGCCAGCGAGAGCAGCTTCGGCCGCGAGAAGCGGTCGTAGAGCCAGCCCCAGAGCGGGTAGAAGACCGACCCCACGATGAGCGCGCCCGTGTTGATGAGGCCCCACTGGGTGTTCGTCATGCCGAAGTCCTTCATGATCGGACCCTGGAGCGGCCCGATGAGGAGCTTGTCGGCCTGGTGGAGCAGCATGAAGACGAAGAACGAAGCGAAGCCTATCGAGGCGTTGCGCCTGCGCCGTTTCTCGAGCGCCTGGTCGGTCATGGGAAACCTCGCCGGAACGGGAATGGCCCGGGTCGCGATCTGGGACGGCCGGGCAGCTTGAGCATAGGGCCGAACCATCAGGAACGCAACCTGCCGGGGGAAGGATGGGCCCGGGAAGGAAACCGCAGGTTGCCTTCCCGGACGGGCCCTTTTAAATCACTTCGCGCCGTAGAGCTCCTTCGCGTCGCGGAAGAAGGCTTCGCGGCTTTCCTTCCAAGTGTAGAACATGTGGCCGCCGGAATAATGCTTGACCGAGAAGCGCTTGCGGCTTTCGGCGTCCAGCTTGAGGAGGCCGGCGATGCGGTCGGTCGAGAAGAAGGGCGTGACGAGGTCGTAAACACCGTGGCTGATGCGCACTTTCATGCCGGGGTTGAGGGCCATGCCGTAGCGGAGCTCGTCGGTGGCGCCGACCTGGGTCTCGAGGGCGTGCTTGCGCGTGTCGACCTTCCAGCCATTGTTGACTGCCTCGGACATGAGCTCGTAGTCGCGCTCGGAGTCGAGGCCGATGGCGGCGCGCACCTGGGTGTTGATGCCGGCGGCGAAGACGCGCTCCAGCATGTGGAGCGTGGGGTCGGGGCCGGTCCACTCGTCGCGGTCGGGGTAGGGGCTCGAGACGGCGAAGCTCGCGTCGTAGAGGCCGAGGTGCTTGCCCTCGTCGCGGAGCAGGTTGCGCACGAACCAGTCGATGGCGACGCGGCCGTACTTGGCGCGCATGGTCGCGCGCGGAAGTCCGATCCAGTCGGCGGCGGCGTCGAGGACCTTGTCGCGGCGGGCGGCGCCGACGCGGTCGCCCGCGGCCAGGACGGGCAGGAGCTCGTCGACGGCGAAGTCGGCCGCGCGCTCCATGTAGGCGCGGTGGGCCTCGTCGGTTTTTAATTTGCGCGCGCGGCCGTGGAAGGCGGCGGCGCCGGCCATGGTCGGGAAGGCGTCGACCCACATGAGGGCGTCGTAGTCGGAGCCTTCGAGCAGGGTGAACTCGAGCGCGGGCGAGACGACGAAGATTCCCGCGAGGCCGATGCCGTAGTCCTCCTGCGCCATGCGCGCGAGCTTGGCGACGCGGAAGCCGCCGTAGCTTTCGCCGCAGAGCCAGACCGGGCTTTCCCAGCGGTGGTACTTGGATAGGAAGCTGCGCATGAACTCGCCGAGGCTCTGGAGGTCGCGCTTGACGCGCCAGTACTCCGAGTCCTTCTCGCCCTCGGGACCGGATTTCTTTTTCTCCTCTTCTTCCTTCGGGTCGCTGATCATGCGCGAGAGGCCCGTGCCGACGGGGTCGATGAAGACGAGGTCGGTGAACTGGAGCCAGGTCTCGGCGTTGTCCACCAGGACCGAGGGCGGCGCGAGGGGCTCGCCGCGGGGACCGAGCTCGATGCGGCGGGGCCCGAGGGCGCCCAGGTGGAGGTAGACCGAGGAGGCGCCGGGGCCGCCGTTGAAGACGAAGGTGAGGGGGCGATTCTCGCCGCCTTCGAGGAAGTAGCGGACGTAGAAGATCTCGGCCTTGGGCTTCTCGTCCTTTCTGAGGGGCAGCCACGCGGCTTCGGCCTCGTAGCGGAGCTCGCGGCCGCCGGCCTTGACGGACAGCTTCGCGGTCGAGCCTTTCGGCGGGACGTAGTCGGGCGTCTTGGCCTCGGGGGCCTTGCCGTCTTCCTTCTTGCCTTCGGTTTCTGCCATGCGCGTCTCCTTCGCGGCCCCGGGCCGGCTGAAGGGGAGCGCGGAACGCCGGCGGAGGGCGCTGGGGAATGGTCGCGCGATTCTCAGGCGCCGTCAAGCGCGGCATGGTGCCACGAAGCCTCCGGGTCGCTTTCCGGCCCGCGGCGGTGTACGCTGTCGGGCAGGCGCCACGGCGCCCGGGAGGCATCCGATGCGGAAGCGGCTCACGGTGGCGACTGTCTCGGCGGTCCTCGCGCTCGCGGCCTTCGCGG
>JAKLEE010000161.1 GCA_022703215.1 Spirochaetota bacterium
GGGCGAACTTGTCTGCGGACGATTCGCGGGCCATCGAGGGCGCGGGGGCCGGCGCGGCGAAGCCGCGCGTCAGGGCGACGGGTTCGTAGACGTCGACGTACCAGGGCGAAAGGTTTGGCAGGCTGCCGCCGACGCGGGGGCGGGCGGTGGAGAGCTGGAGCTCGACCCCGTCCCAGGACTCGCCGGTGGCCTGCCTGACGAAGGCGCGGTACTGCACCGAAAGCCTTGCGCCATTCGAGTCGGCACGGACGACGTAGTCCGGGCGCCACGAGGGGCCGGAGACCAGGTAGGAAAGGTCGATCCGCACCTTGGCCGCCGCGGCCGCGGAGACGACGAGCGAGGCCTCGTAGGTGGCCGGACCGACAGGGGCGCCGAGCGCGCGCAGCTCCCGCGCCACCCGGTCGAGCTCGGCCTTCAGGCCCGCGGCCTCCGCGCGCGAATCGCGGAGCGAGGCGTCGATGGCGGCGTTGCGCGAGCGCTGGAAATCGAGCAGCTTGCCCCACTGGGCCGGATCGGTCGGCAGGGCCTCGGCCTCGCCGGAGCCGGAAGTCGAAGTCAGGCGCGCGACGAGGCCCGCCAGGAAGCGCCGCTCCTCCTCGGCCTCGCGGACGCGGTCGTCGACGACGGCCAGCTTGGCCTCGAAGCCGCGCTTCTCGTCCTCGAGCTCGATGCGGCGCGCGGATACGTCGCGGACCTGCGCTTTGAGGGCGAGCCTGACGTCGCGGAGCGTGAAGGCGCCCGAGCCCGAAACCTGGGCGCTGGCCGGGTCGAGCGCGGCAGGCAGGCCCGCGAACACGAGCGTCGTCTCGCCCTTCGGGAGCTCGAACTCGGCGCGCCGCGTCACGAGGGCGCGGTCGGGGTACACCACCACCCGCGCGACGCGCGAGGCGAGGTCCAGGCTCCCCTCCGCGGCGAGCGCGGCGGCGAGGGCGAAGCAGAGCGCGAGAACGGCGATGGTTTTCCGTGACGGCATGGGGCGGCCTCCGAGCCCGGTAGTTCCCGGGCCTTCCGGGATAGTATAGCGCGCTTGCGGGCTGGCGCGGCGCCGCCCCGGAAGAAGGCGGGCCCGCCTGATAAGGCGAAGCGAGCTGGAGGCTCAGGCCCGTCGGGTTCTTCCCTCATGATCTTCCCCCATCCCCGAAACCCAGGTCCAACGACGGCAGGCTTGGCGCCCGCTTGCCGCCCCGCTTGCCGCGCGCCGCCCGCGATCCTATGATCCTTTCCATGAATGCCACCCGCTCCCGCGCTTTCGCCCCGCTCGCCGTGCTGGCTCTCACCCTGGCCGCCGTTCCGGCCCTCGCGCAAGCCGGCGCCGTCACGGTGGCCTTCACGGCCGCGCGCAACCTCGACGTCGACCCGCGCACGGACTACGTGGGCGGCCTCGTGCAGGGCCTCATACTCTACGACCTGACGCGCGCCCCGGGCGTGGTCCTGGTGGACCGCTCGAGCCTCGACCGCGTGCTGGCCGAGCAGGAACTCCAGCTCTCCGGGCTCGTGGACGACCGCACCAGCGCATTGAAGGTCGGCAAGCTGCTCGGCGCGGACTACCTCGTTTCGGCGGACTTCCTGGCCATGGCGGGCGAGGTGCTGGTGACCATCCGCGTGACGAACGTGGCGACGGGGCGCACGGGCGCCTTCGCCGAGCGCGGCCCGGGCGAGAACACGATCCACAGGGCCGCCGAGAGCCTGGTCGAGTACCTGAGCGGGAAGCGCCCCGCCTTCGTGGACCCCGAGGGCGACCGCAACATCGTCAACCTGAAGGACGAGTCGCCCGGCTCGGTTGCGCTCCACTCGCCCTTGATCCGCGCGGAGATCTACCTCGACGGCGCCTTCGTCGGCTACACGACCGGCAAGGTGGACGTTCCCTTCGTCATCGAGAAGGTCAAGCCCGGCAGGCACAGCATCCGAACCACGCTCGGGCGCGGCTTCGGGGTCGTCAAGCTGCCGGAAATCAGCTTCGGCGACTGGGAGGAGGCCTTCGAGCTCTCCGGCGGCGAGCGGAAGGTGCTCCGCGACCGCACCCGCGACTGGAACTCGGTGCTCTACGAGCTCCAGTACTTCTACGACGACGATTTCTACTGGGAAGGCGACGCGATCGCGAAGGCGTCCGCGCCGCGCGCCGTCTCCTTCGTCGACCGCAAGGGCGCGACGGTGGAAGTGCGGCTGGAGCTCAGGCCCGACGAATCCTCGGGAAGCCTCGTCCTTTCGCCGCGGCTTGCGGTGGGCGCCGAGACGGGCGAATGGAAGCTGGTCTCGAAAAAGGGCGAGGAGGTGGAGCTCGAGGCGACGCTCGGCCTCGTCAAGCTGGAGCTTTCCATCGACAACCGCTACGGCCGCGTGCGCGTCGAGCTCCAGCTCGAGCGCACCGACGTGTGGCAGGGCATGTACTAGCCGGAGGCAGCGGCCTCAGCGCAGGAAGTCCTCGCGCGGCGGGGTGAAGGCGTCGAGCATGCGGCCCCGCTCGAGGCAGCGCACCGAGTGGGGGACGCCGCCCGGCACGTGGACCGAGTCGCCGGCGGCCATGGGCTCGGTACGGCCTTCCACGGTGAACTCGAAGCGCCCCTCGAGGCAGACCGTGGCCTGCTCGTGCGGGTGCGCGTGCTCGGGCGCGACGCCGCCCGATTCGAAGAACACCTCGACCATCATGAGCTCAGGGCCGTGGGCGCGCAGCTTGCGGCGGACGGAAGCTTCGGCGACCGTCACGAAGGGCTGGTCCCGATCGGGGAAAAAGCGGGCGTTCATGCGGCGGCCTCCTGCGGGATCGGATGTCTGGCGCGGGCCATGTTCGCCCATGAGGAGGCGCGGGCGCAAGCCCCGATTTGCCCATCGGACAGCGGTGGCGCCGGGCCCTGCCCCGCGCTAGAATGGCGACGGAGGCTTCCCGCATGGGCCTGTTCACGCGCAGACGCGAATCCCTCGGGAGCGACGGTCGGACGGTCGCCCTCGACTGCATCCACGGGCTCGACGGCCGGAAGCGGCGCTACGTCGCGCGCCGGCCCGGAGCCTCCTTCGCCGCGCCGGAAGGCTCGCGCGTGCTGGCCGCGTGGACCGCTTCGGCGGACGAGGCGACGGCGCGGGCCTTCTTCCCCTCCGACCTGGACGACGCAGGCCCCCGGGCGGCGCTCGCAGCGCTCGTTTCGCCGCTCGGCTGCCGCCTGGCGCCTGAGGAACCCTGCGCCGCCGACGATCCGCGCCTTACCGCGTCGGAGCTGGAGCTGTACCGCGCGGAGAACGCGCCGCGACGCCGGGGACTCAGGGGACGCCGCGGGGCCAAGGCGGAAGCCGCAGCGCTGGAAGGCTATCCGATCTACGCGGTCCGCGGCCCGTCCGCCCCGCGCGGAGCCGACGGGACCGGAGGCCGAACAGGGACAGGCACAGGGACAGGAACCGCGGCAGAAGCCTCCGAAGCGCCCGCCGAGACCCCGGAGCGCCTCCGCGTGGAGGCGTCGCTGGACTTTCCGGCCTTTTCGCTGCTCCTCCCCGCCGAGTTCGCGCCGGCGCCGGGCGCCATCGCGCGCGTCGTGCCGACGGCGGTGCTGAGCCGAAGCGCCGCGGCAGCTTCCGGCCCCCGCACCGCCATCGCCTGCTCGCTGAAGCTCGGCGCGGCGAACCTGGAATGGACCCTGTTCTTCCCGCCCCTCCCGCCCTCCGACCCCGGCAGTCAGGCGGCCGCGGAACGCTTTGCCGCGATAGCGGCGGCCTCCGCGAAGGCCGCCGTTGCCTTCCTGGCCACGCTCAAGCTGCCCGCGGGCGAAGCGCGCGTCGCCCCGCCCGTCAGAGTCGACGCCCCCTTCGGCCCCGGCGGCCCCGCCCCCCTCGCGGTCGAGGCGGAGCTCAGGCTCGGCGCGCGCGACATTCCGCTCCTCGTGGCCGTCCACGAGTCCGCCTCGCGCGTCCTCTCGAAACTGGCGGGCGACGAGCTTCCCGACGCGGGAAGCGACCCGCTGGCGCGCTTCCTCGAGGCGAACCGGCGGCTCCGCGCGCGCCTGGCGCCCCATGCGGCGCGGCGTTTCGCCGCCCGTCCCTCGCTCGCGGCCTTCCTCAGGCTCCTCGACGATTCCGACCGCGCGCGACTCGTATCGCGCCTGGCCGCGTCCTTCCGCCCGGCGGAGCTCGCGAGGGCGCTGTACTCAGCCGCGAAGTCGACGGGCGGCACGGCGGCGCCGGGGCCGCGGAACGGTTTCCGCCCCCGCGACCTCCTCGCGCGCGCGCCCTCCATCTGGGCGGAGGACTTCGAGGCGGCCCTCGCCTCGCCCGACCCCGCCGACGCTCCCGACGAAGCGGAAGCCGCGGCGGCTGACCTCGCGGCGCTCGCCTTCGTGGCCGCGGAGCTGGCCGGGGGCCGGCTCGAGCTTTCGACCTTCGCCAAGTCCGCGCTGGCGCCGGTAGCCGCCCGGGATCGGGACAGGCGCTTCGCGGAATTCCGCGCCGCGTGCGAAGGCGACGGTTTCGAAGCGCTCGCTTCGGGGGCGGGGCGACGCCTCGGCGCCTATGCGCTCGCGGGGGTTCCGGACCGGACTCTCGCGCTCGCGACGCTCGGCGCGCCGGACTTCCGCGACTCCCTCAAAAATTTGATGTCGCCCGGCAGGCGCCGCTCCTTCTCCGAAGAGCTGGTCTGGATCGACGCGCGGCACGCCGAAGGCAGCCTCGACCCGGCCGCGTGCCTGGCCGCCCGCGCCGAGGCCCGGGAACGCTTCGCCGCCCGCATCGAGGCGCTCCGGAAGGGGGAACGCGCGGAACGGGGAGCCCGGGACGGAGCCGCGCGCCGCGTTCCCTGAAAGCGGGCATGGACTCGCGCACCGAATTCCTGCATCTTAAGGGAATGGACACGACGAACGGACGGGCGGACGAAGGCGCGCCCGGCATGGATCCGGCCGCTCCCGGAGCGCCCTTGGGCGCGGAAGCCTTCGACGGCTCGAAAATCGAATTCCCGGTCAGCTTCGACCTGCGCACCATCTATGTGCTCGCCGACGGCGCGGGCATCCAGGTCGACGTAGAAAACATCCTTGCGCGCCACGGCGTCGAATGCTCGATGACCCAGGGCGACCGCAAGCCGGGCGCGAAGTACGGCCGCTTCGGCGCGCGCGTCACCTTCACGACGAGGGAGCAGATGCACGCCGTCTACGCCGAGATCGGCGCGCTGCCGTACATAAAAGGCGTATTCTAGGGAAGCTCGGGAACCCGCGTCCGCCGACGCCCCTCCGGAGCGGCGCGGCGCGGGCGGATAGCCGCGAAGGGACCGGTCCGTCGGCCGCCCGCGGCTTCAAGGAGGCGACATGTCCACGATGAGGCTGCTTTTCGCCGCGACCCTGGCCGCCATGGCTTCGGGGCTTCCGGCCCAGGTTCCGCCCGCCGTCGAGGCGCTGGCTTCGAAGCTCCGCTGGTACGGGCAGGACTCGATCACCTTTCCCGCGGGCGGAAAGCTCGTGGCCGTCGACCCCTTCAAGCTTCCGGCCGGCCTCGGAAAGGCGGAACTGGTGCTGGTCACCCACCGCCACGACGACCACTACAGCCCCGCCGACATCGAACGGATCGCGGCGCCAGGCGCCGTCAAGATCGCGCCCTTCGACGCGCCCGGCTTCCGCCGCATCGCGGTGGGCGAGCGCGTGGACCTGGGCTTCTGCGTCGTCGAGGCGGTGAGCGCCTACAATCTGGTCAAGACAAAATTCCACCCGAAATCGAACGGCTGGGTCGGCTACGTGATCGAGGCCGGCGGCGTGCGCGTCTACGTGACGGGCGACACCGAGCGCATCCCCGAGATGAAGCGCGTACGCGCC
>JAKLEE010000162.1 GCA_022703215.1 Spirochaetota bacterium
TGCCGGCGTCTCCCTCGCGCGCGAGGGCGGGCGCCAATAGCACGGTCTCTTCGAGCTTGCCCGCCGCGCGGAGGACGGGGACTGCCTCGGAATCGGCTTCTCCGGAGGCCGCGGATGCGTCCTGTGCGACGCAGGGAACCGCAGCCAGGGCCAAGAGTATCAGGAGGGGCGCCGCGGCGGTGGCGTGGGTTCGCCTCATTTGTGGGTGAGGACCTCCACCCCGTCCCAATCGGCCGGCGGCGGATTCCGGGCGTAGGCCTCTGCACGCCTGAGCAGTTCGACCGAGGGGTAGTCCTCCGGACCGAGCAAGCGGACCGCCTCGCGGAAGCCTTCCGCCGCCTCGCGGAAGCGCAGGGACCAATAGTGGTCGCAGGCTTCGGCGTGCGCCTTCCAGCCCTCCTGCTCCAGCTCGTCGAGCTCCTTGCGGACCGTGTAGATCCGGACGCCCTGCTTCTTGCCCTTGACGGCCACCTTGTCGAGGAGGCGGCAAGGCAACAGGTCCTTCACTTTGTACTGGACCGACTCCGAGATCAGGAGCGGCTGCCGGTATTCCTTGGTCTGGCCCTCGAGGCGGCTGGCGAGGTTCACATTGTCGCCGATGACCGTGTAGTTCATCTTCTTGTCGCAGCCGATGTTCCCGACGGTCACCACGCCGTAGCTGATGCCGACGCCGATGTGGAACTCGGGCTGGCCGTCGCGCCGCTGCAGCTCGTTGAAGCGGTCGAGGGCCTCGGTCATCTCGAGCCCGGCCAGGACCGACTGGTAGGCGTCGTCGTCGCGCTTCACCGGCGCTCCCCAGAAGGCCATGATGGCGTCGCCTATGTACTTGTCGACGATGCCGTTCCGCGCGGCTATCACGTCGACCATGATCTCGAAATAGCGGTTGAGCGAGGTGACGAGGTCGTAGGGGGCCATCGCCTCGCTGATGGACGTGAAGCCGCGGATGTCCGAGAAGAGAATCGAGACGACGCGGTCGTCGCCGACCAGGGCCTCCTCCGGATTGGCGAAGACCTGGTCGATGACCTCCTTCGGCACGTAGAGCTGGAAGAGGTTGCGGATCTTCGTTTCCTTCTTCTGCGCCAGCACCGCCTCGAAGGCGTAGCGCTTGATGCGCCCGTAGGCCTGGTCGAGCGCGCCGAGCATCAGGTTGAAGGTGTGCGAAAGGTGGCCGATCTCGTCGTCGTACGCGACCACGACGCGGCCGGACAGTTCGTTGGACGAGATGATGCGCTTCATGGCGCCCACAACCGACTCGAGCGGCTTGACGAGGTAGCCGACGAAAAGCAGGAGGAGGAGCACCGCGACGACCACGCTGCCGGCCAGGATGATCACCGACTGGCGGGCGATCGCGTTCACGTCCGAGTAGAACGCGTCCCGCCGCTCGCTGGCGACGACGTACCAGCCGAAGGGACCGAACGTAAAGCCGGCGCCGACGCGTTCGACGCCCTCCAGCGTGAATTCCGTGAAGGTCCGCGCGCCGGTTTCCGCGAGCTCCGCGAGAGCCCGCCGCTCGCCTTCCGATGGCAACAGGGGGCCGCTCCGCATCACCGGCGTCCCGGAGCTGTCGACCGCGAAGACGAGCTCGGTTTCCGAGCGGACCACCGAGCTCGCGAAGGACTCGACCGCCGCCTCGGCGGCGTCCACCATCTCGGGCCGCGACGCGGCGTCGTTCTCGACGAGCAGGTTCCACTGGCTCTCGGCGTATTTTTCGATTTCGTACGCCTTGAAGCCGAGGAAGTCGGTCGCCAGCCGGGTGACCGCGCTCGAAGCGGAGAAGAAGCTCGAGGCGCCGCCTATCAGGATGGCGGCGACGAGGATCGGGAGGACGACGAGGAGTATCTTGAGGCGTATGCTCATTGAGCTGAAGTCTAGTGCACGCGCGCCCCGCCCTCAAGCGCGGCCAGTGTATGGGGGGCGGGAACGGATTGAAATAAAAGGCCGCCCGCGCGAGCGGGCGGCCTGCATGGACGAACGGGGCGCTAGCGGCCGGAAGGACCGTACAGGAACTGGAAGTAGTCGAGCTCGGTCGACATGGTCTTCGAGAAGCTCGGCATGGTCTGCTTGTAGGACTCGAGCGCGCGCCAGAACGAGTAGAACCCGGGGTCGCGCCCGTAGCTCCGCGCGTAAATCGCGCTCGCCTGCGCGTCCGCGGCGCCCTTCAGGGTCTCCGCCTTCTCGTAGGCCCCTGACAGGATGGTCCGCTGCTCGTTCTCGAGCTTGCCGAGCCATTCCGCCTTCTTGCCCTCGCCGAGGCTCCGGAACGCCTGCGCGATCTGGTTGCGCTCCTTGATCATGCGGCTGTAGACGCTCTCGGTCAGCTCCTCCGAGTACTTGATCTGCCGCGGCACGACGTCGATGACCTCGATGCCGTACTCGGGCACGAGGCGCGCCACCTCGGCGAGCATCTCGTTCGAGAGCTTCTCGCGGCCCTTCTCGATGCGCTCGAAGCTCGACTCCGTCTGGGTGAGCTGGCGGAGGCTGTCGGAGTCGGCCGCGTCGCCGGTCTCGAAGGTCTCGACATTCGTCGATTCCATGATCACGTTCGAGTTGCGGACCGCTTCGCGGAGGAAGTTCTGGCTGATGATGGTCCGGACGGCGCTGTCGATGACGTCGTCGAGCCGTCCGTAGGCCTCGCCGAGCGTGTTGACCGACTCGTAGAACTTGACCGGGTCGGCGATGCGCCAGCGCGCGGTCACGTCCACGAAGATGAACTGGTTTTCCTTGGTCGGGATGCGCTGCGGCTCGCCGTCCCAGGGCAGGATCTTGTCCGAGTAGACCACCACGTTGTCGAGGAAGGGGCTCTTGAACTTGAGGCCGGCCTCCGTGTGCGTGGCGACGATCTGGCCGAGGCGCACGACGACCGCCTGCTGTCCTTCGTAGAGCACGAAGAAGGGCCCGATGACGAGGAACACGACGAGCAGCGCGGCGATGGCCGCGAGCGCGATGATGAGCTTCTTCATCGGGTGCCTCCGGCCGTGCCGAGGTTCATGATCGGCAGGAAGTTGCCGAGCTCGCTGTCGATGAGTTCGACGTCCGACTCCGGCCCGAAGACCTGCTCGACCATCTCGTAGTAGAGGCGCTCGCGGGTGACGGCCGGGGCCTTGACGTACTCGGCCAGCACGGCGTCGAAGCGCGCGACGTCGCCCCGGGCCTTGTTGACGCGCTCGGTCGCGTAGCCCTGGGCCACCTGGAGGATGCGGTCGGCCTCGCCGCGCGCCTTCGGGATCTCGGTGTTGTACGCTTCCTTGCCTTCGTTGATCAGGCGGTTCATGTCCTGGATCGCCTTGTTGACGTCCTCGAAGGCGGCCTGCACGCCCTTGGGCGGCACGATGTTCTGGAGCTTGACCGCGATGACGCGGATGCCCATGCCGTACTGCGCGAAGGTCTCGTTCATGAGCTCGAGGCCCTGGAACTCGATGTTGAGCCGCTCCGAACCGATGACGTCGAGGATGGTGCGGTCGCCGACCAGCTTGTTGATGACGGACTGCGAGATGTCGCGGATGGTCTTGTGGCGGTCCTCGACGTTGAACTGCCAGGCGCGCGCGTCCTCGATGCGGTACTGGATGATCCACTCGACATCGACGATGTTGAGGTCGCCGGTGAGCATCGTGGATTCCTCGGGGAAGCTGGCGTCGGCGTAGGTGGCCTGCACGCCCGTCTGCTCGGTCCGGAAGCCGAACTGCTCGGTCTGCACGACCTTGGTCTTGACGTTGTAGTTGCGCTGGATGCCGAAGGGCGCCTTCCAGTGCAGCCCCGGTTCCGCGATCCGGGTGAATTTGCCGAAGGTCGTGACGACCGCCTGCTCGGTCTGGTCCACCACGAAGACGCTGGTCCCGAGGAACCCGAGCGCCGTGAGGGCTACCAGCACGAGGACGATGGTCCCGGCCTTGATCGGCAAGCGCGGCGGCGTGACGTTTCGTTCCGCCATTCGTGCCTCCTTTCTCGATATGCAGGGGGAAAGATACGTCCGTCCGCCGCGCCCGATCAAGCGGGCGCGGCCGGCCGCGCGGGAATTCGGGAAAATCAGATGCGAAAAGCTGCGAGGACCGTTTCGCCGAAACGCCCGGCCAGGCTGGCGCGGACCCGGGCGGGCAGGGGAGCGCGCACCGTGACCGGCGCGTCGCAGCCGAGATCCTCCGGGAGCTCGAGCGCCCAGGCGTGCAGGATGTAGCCGCCAGGGAACGGCTTTCCACCATATTTCAGATCTCCCGCGAGCGGATGGCCCGCGAGCGCCGCGTGGGCACGGATCTGATGTGTGACGCCCGTGCCGATCGAGACGATGACCAGGCTGTGCCGCGCGTCGTTCGCCAACGGTTCGACGAAGGTCGAAGCCGGGCGGCCGGGGGCGCCGTCCGGCTCGGGAGCGAAGGTGGCGCGTCTGGCCCCGTCCCGCTCCAGTGCGGCGCTCCAGTCCTCCCGGCCTTCGATCCGGCCTTCGACGAGGGCCAGGTAGCGCTTCCCGATCCGTCCGCCGCGGAGGGCGGCGGAAAAGGCCCGGGCTCCAGCGATGCTGGCCGAGATAGCCACGGCGCCCGTCGTATTCCGGTCCAGGCGATGGAGCGGGGCGGGGCGGAAGGCGAGCGAAATGCCCGGGAGAGGGCCGACCAGCCCCGCCGCGAGCTCGTCGAGGCCGCCGGGTCCGTGGCTGAGCATGCCTCGCGGCTTCGATACGAAGACCAGGTCGCGCGTCCTCGCGAGCACGGTCGGGAGTTCCGCCGGATCCGCCGAGGCCTTCCCGCCATCGCCGGCGGCGGAGCGGACGCTTTCGGCGAAAGGTCCGGCTACAAGTATCTGGTCGCCCGGAACGAGGCGCGCGTCGTTGCGGGCGCGCCTGCCGTTGAGCCGTATGTCGCCCGTCCGGAGACCGCGAAACACCGCGGAAAGCGGCACGGAGCCGAGCAGGACCCGGGCTACGCGGTCGAGCCGCTTGCCCACATCATCCGGTCCGGCGATGAGAATGATGGAATCACGTTTCTCCATAAGCATTTACCAGGCTATGACAGCGCGGGGAAAGAGGTCAAGCGCAGCGGCGCATCTTGACAATCGGCGCCTCCTGCGGGAAAGTACCGCAATGCCCAACGACCAGAGCCTCTCGTTCGCAGGCCTGCGGGCCTTCCTCGCCAGTCCGATATTCCTCGCCGCCATCATGAGCATGTTCACCGCGCAGTTCATCAAGGCTGCCATCGCGGTGCTGAGGAGGAGGGCGGGTTCCCTCAAGGACCTCATCGAGACCCTGCTCTGGCGGACGGGAGGCATGCCGTCGAGCCATTCCTCGCTCGCGGTTTCCATCACCACCTCCATCGCCTTCGAATCCGGCACCGATTCGCCGGTATTCATGCTCTCCTTCTTCTTCGCCCTCGTGGTCATCCGCGACGCGATGGGCGTGCGCCGAGCGGCCGGGCTCCAGGCCAAGGCCTTCAACCAGTTCGGAAAGGACGTCCGCGAACGGCTGGCCGTCTCCTTCCACCCCGTCAAGGAAGTCCACGGGCATACCTTCCCCCAGGTGCTCGTGGGATCGATGCTCGGGTTCTTCATCGCCCTTGCATTCTATCGCCTGTAGGCATCTATGGCCATGAGGACCGGGGAGGGAAAGGCGTTCAGGCTGGCGTTCGCCGCCGTCGCTGCGCTGGCATCCGTGATTGCCGGCTGCGCGCTGGCGCCACGCTCTTCGGGCGCGGAATCGCCCTGGCCGGGCCGGGTCATGGTGCTGGTCGCCTCTTCGGAGGCTGCCTCCGCATCCGCGGTCCTTTCGC
>JAKLEE010000163.1 GCA_022703215.1 Spirochaetota bacterium
CAGCTCGAACGTGTCGGCGTTTTCATTATTCACCCACGCCGCGCACTCCAGATGAGGGGCGCTTCCCGCTCGCTTGGCGGGGGTAAGGCCGGCGCGCATGGATGCGCGCCCACCACGAGGCCCGTCCGCTCCGCGGACGGGTACGTCATGGACGACGACGCTGCTCCCCCACGCTTCAGCGTCCTCGGGCGCGTGGCGCCCTGCGGTCGCTTACGCTACCCCCACTCTTTACGGGCGGCTTCCACGGCGGCGGCGACGCGGAGGTTCGGGTGATGCGGGGTTGAGCGGCGGACGCAAGCGTGGCGGGGCGGGCGGGCGGTGGGTTATCATGGAGGAATGAAACCGGTGGCCGATCCCGCAATCGACGTTTCCGCGCACTACGCGTACCGCGACTACCGCGCCTGGCCCGACGACGAACGTTGGGAATTGATCCGCGGCGAAGCCTGGATGATGGGCGCGCCGACGACGACGCACCAGCGGCTCGTGGCAGCGCTGTACCGCGACGTCTTCGCCGCGCTGCCGGAAGGCGGCCCCTGCGAAGCTTTCTTCGCCCCGGTAGACGTCCTCCTGCCGCGGCACCCGGCGGACTCCGACGACGAGGTGGACACGGTCGTCCAGCCCGACCTCATCGTCGTGTGCGACCCGTCCAAGGTGCGCGACAAGTTCGTGCGCGGTGCCCCGGACCTGGTCGTCGAGATCCTATCCCCCTCCACTTCCGGCAAGGACCAGCGCGAGAAATACCGGGTCTACGAGGAATCGGGCGTCCGCGAGTACTGGATCGTCGACCCGGCGGGCAAGTGGTTCGAGCGCTACGAACTCGGTCCCGACGGCCGCTACGGCAAGCCGACCCTCCGCGAGCCCTGGGGCGTCGACCAGAGCCCGGTTCCCTCGGCGGTCGTGGAGGGCTTCTCGCTCGACCGCGAGGCGCTGCTGGGACGGGCATGATCAGATGAGCTTGGGCGGGCGGTCTGCACTGGGCCGTCGCGCGGGTTCAGGACGATAAACGATTGAGGGGTACTTATATGGCTGGAAAGATCGACGTCAAGAAGGAAATCCTCAACGCGCTCGTCGTCGCGGGTACGGGAGTCCTGCTCCTCGCGCTGGCGTTCGCGCTCTATTTCGGGCTTTTCGCCGCGTTCGAATCCTTCGCGAACCGCGATGGCTCGTACAGGTTCGTCGGCCCGCTCCGGGTCGGATACGGACTGGTCCTGTGCGGTCTCTGCGCCATACTCTACCGGACCCGGGCGCCCGAGCCGCTCAAGGCCGCGTCGCTGGCCGCCGCGCTCGGAACGCTCTGGATAAGCCTGGGCGTCCAGTTCCACGAGCGCCCCCGCGTCTTCCTCGTCCTCGCGTTCGCGAGCGGACTCGGCGCCGTCGCGCTCCTCGCGCGCTCGAAACGGCGCTGGTACCACTTCCTCGCGCCCGCGCTCGCGGCCGCGGCGGCCTTCGCCTACCTCTGATCGGCGCCGGCACGGAGCGGTCGCCGGTGCCCTCCGCCGTCATGGAAGCCATTTCACCCGGCCGCGAGGCCCTGCCGGAGCGGGCGTAGGGAAACAGGATCGACTCCGTCCCGGCCTTGTTGCCGCATACCTTCGGCTGTGTATTGTATGCAGGGTGACGGCATGCCTTTGCTGCAGGTGCGCGAATGTCCCGAGGACCTCTACCGGAAGATCACCGTCCGGGCCCGCCGCGAGAATCGGACCATCGCCCAGCAGGTCGTGGTCCTGCTCGAAAGAGGTCTCGGCCAGGAGCAGTCGAACCGAGAACGGCGGCGAACGCTCCTCGAACGCATCGGTACCCGGGAGGCTCCCGCGGGCGCGGAGGCGATCGACGACGTAGCCCTCATCCACGAAGGACGCGAGCGATGCCCCTCGTCCTCGACGAGAGCGCGGCGGTCCAGATCCTCCTCCGGAAGGAGAAGCATGGAGCCTATGCCGAGCGCTTGGAGTCGGCCTCCTGGGTGATCGCCCCGGACCTCTTCGTCGCGGAATTGACCAACGTACTCTGGAAATACCGCAGGGCGGGAATCCTCGACCACGCGGCATGCCAGGTCGGGTCCAGGATGGCAGCGAGCCGGTGGACGATTACTTCGGTAGCGTCGAGCTTTGGAAGGAAGCCCTCGCCGAAAGCATCCGCCAAGAGCATTCCGCCTGCGACATGTTCAACGCGGTACTGGCCCGCCGCAACGACGCGACCTTGCTCACCAACGACGCCCGGCTCCGTGCGACCTGTGCCGAGCTGCGGGTCGAGTGCTTCGGTTAAGACGATCGGTGTTACAAATTATCAAAACTTATCGCATTTTTGAGCCACATCCTCTTGACCCGCGCGCGCCATTGTTACAATACTACACTACATGCTGCGATATCGTAACAAAACCGCAAGGAGGCTCACATGAACTCGTCTTCGTTCAACCTCGCCAATTTCCTGGTCAGCATGGTCGCCGGCTGGTTCGTCCTGGCCTTCCTGCATTCCGGGGTCGTATCGCTTTTCACGGGCGCCTGGTCCGCGCTGATGCCGCGCTTCAAGGACATCGCCTTCTTCCGCGACGGCCGGGCCGCGGCCATCGACGTGGCCATCGTGCTCGTGTTTTTCGTGGGCGGCAACATAGCCTGGCACCTCGCCCGTGTCCGCTAGGCGAAGCGCGGGAGCCGAAGCGCGGACGCCCGATTTCCGCGAGGCCTACCCGATCACGGCCAAGGCCGCCGTCCACACGCCGGCCGTCTTCCGGTCCGGCATGCCGGGCCTGGCCGGGCTGCCCTGGCCCAGGCTCGAATGTATCCGCGACTTCGCGCGCTTCGCGGGCATCTCCGACGGCGCGACACGGACCGCGCTCTCTCGGGCCAAGGCCGAGGGCAGCCTCGTCGTCGAGGAGGACTCGGGCGGCGTCAAGCGCTACCGCCTTTCGGCCGCCCAGCTCGCGCGCGGCAACGCGGTCATCCGTTCCGGAGAGCGGCCCGAGGGCTTTCTCGTCGCGGTCTTCTCGTTCAAGAGCGAGGACACCGAAGAACGCGCCGCGCTCCGCGAGACCCTCAAGGATTTCGGTTTCAGGAAGCTCGCCCAGAACGCGTACATCAACGGCCGCATCGAAACCGCGCCCCTCAAGGCCGCGGTGCGGGAACTGGGGCTCGAAAACCACCTGCACCTCTTCACCTGTCCCGAGCTCGAGGACGAGGACCAGGCGCGACGCGTGCTCGCGCTCTTCGACCTCGAAGCCCGGAAGCGCGAGCTCGCGGACTACCTGGCCACGCTCCGCGCCTTCCTGCCCGATTCGCTCGCCGACGACGAGCTCGCGCGGCGGCTCCTCTACGTGGGTCCCGTGCACTTCGAGCGCGTGGAGCTCGGCGAGCCGCCCATCCCGAAACGGCATCGCCCGGCCGATTATCCGCTGGACGAGATCAACCGCTTCTACGGCGACAAGCTCGGGCGCGGCGGCGCCCTGATGCTTTCGTATTATCTCGACCTGAACGGCAAGGAGTGATAACCATGAACGGAATCAAGGACCGCGCGGGCGCGGACCCGGTAAAAGGCACGGCAATCCGCGCGACGGCGGAACGCGTTGGGCGCGAAGGCGTCCTGCTGTTCGGGGGCGTTTCAGCCCTCCTCGTCGCGGCGCTGTCCCTTGTCGACGTGGCCGTCGGCACCATGACCGGCGGCAACCTGGAAGCGCTGCCGCAGACGGCGGCGGAGCGCTTCGCGCAGCTCGCGGACTCCCCGCTCCTCGGCCTCTACAACCTCGACCTGCTCAACGGCATCACGACGCTGCTCTTTTTGCCGGCGCTCTACGCACTCTATGTCGCGCTCAGCGGGAAAGGGTCGAAGCTGGCGGGACTCGGCTGGGGCCTCTCGCTCGTCGGGGCGGCCGTGTTCGCGGCGGGCAATCCCGCCCTGCCGATGCTCGGCCTTTCGCGGGACTACCTCGCCGCGTCCGACCCGGCCCTCCGGCAGTCGCTCGCGGCCGCGGGCGAGGCGATCCTGGCCCGCGGCGCGCACGGGGGCGCCGGGGTCTTCCCGAGCTTCCTCCTGCCGCTCCTCGCGAACCTGCTGCTCTCGGTCGCGATGCTGAAGGGTCGCCGCTTCCCGCCCGCGCTCGCCTGGCTCGGGCTCGGTGGCAACGCGCTCCTCGGAGCCTACCTCGTCCTCGTCACCTTCGCGCCCGGCGTCGCGAGCGTCGCCACCGCCGTCGCCGCGCCCGGGGGCCTCATGTCGATCGCGTGGATGGTGATGGTCGGGTTCGGGCTTCTGGCCAATCGCACTGTAAATCGGTGATTCTGGACAAATGAAAAGCCGGGGATACCAGACGGCTCCCCGGCTTTTCGATCATGGAATCATCGTACTCAGCTTTTCGGCTCGACGGTCTCAGCTACGGCAACCTTGGGCTTTCCGGGAATCGCGAGCGTCGCGAACGCGGCGATGACGAGACCGAGCAGGATCTGCATCGTCACCGGGAAGTTAGGCGCATTGAGCATCAAGCCGGAGGACGCGAGCAATGCCGCGAAAAGCAGCCACTTTACGAGCTTGGGGATGGGCTTGAAGAATGCCACGATGAAAACGACCACCGCAGCGATCGCGATCAACTAGATGGCCATTCTTGACGATGTCCACGTAACCATACGGATCGGCAAAGGGATTGGATGCGACGAACGCCAGCCAAAACACAAATCCAATTGTTGCGTTGATTAGGAAATTCTTGGCTTGGGTTCGGCGAATAGGGGGGTTCTTGCTGCCGTTGTTGAAAAGGAAAAGCGGGAGGCCGACCATCCAGCCCAGGCTCAGAAGTCCGAGCAGGCGGTAAGTCCAGGTTTTGAAACCTCCAAAGCTCGATACCCGACACAATACAGAGCTTCCTTCCCAAGAAGATTCACCGCCAAAAACAAGAAGCGTGAAGATTCCGCTTGACACAAGACACCGGAGTAATTACCGTAATCACATGAAGGCGTCGGTCGTGCGCATCGGCAACTCGCGGGGGCTCAGGCTCCCGGCGCGTCTGCTCGAGCTCTACGGGCTCTCGGAAGGCGACGAGCTCGTGCTCGAGGAGCGCGCAGAGGGCATCCTGGTCCGGCCCGCGCCCCGCGCGGACGGCAAGCTGGACCGGGCGGAAGCGTATCGGCGGATGGCGGAAGAGGTCGCGGAGCGAGCGGAGTGGTCGGACTGGGACGGGACGGTGGGCGATGGCCTCGAGCGTTGAGCGCTACGGCGTCTATTGGGTCGAGCTCGATCCGACGCGCGGCTCCGAGATCGCCAAGACACGTCCCGCTCTCGTGGTCAGCGACGAGGACATGAACCGTTTCCTCGCCACGGTGGTGGTGTGCCCGATCACCTCGCGGCTCCACCCCGCCTGGCCGAGCCGCGTCCAAACGGAAGTCGACGGCCGGGAAGCGGAGATCGCCGTCGATCAGATCAGGACGATCGACAAGGCGCGGCTCCGCGGCTTCGTCGGCACCATCCAGCCGGAAGCGGCGGCCGAAGTTCGCCACGTCATCACCGAGCTGTACGGAGTCCTGTCGGTAAAGGCCTGAGCGCGAGCCGCGCGGGCCTCTTCCGCGCTACAATGGTTCCATGAACGACAACGCCTTCCTTCCTGAAAATCCCGCGCCGGACGAGGCCGCGCTCGCCGCGGCGCTCGGCTCTGCCCTGCCCCGCTATCAGGCCGTACTCGATGCGGCCGACGGCTACGAGCGAGAGTGGAAGCACCACGGCCCGAAGTACGGCTGGAAGCTCAAGCTGCACGACGGCGACAAGGCCCTCGCGGA
>JAKLEE010000164.1 GCA_022703215.1 Spirochaetota bacterium
GCCCGAACCCTTGGCATGCATGCGCCGCTCGGGAATGACCTCGCGGTCGAAGTGCCCGAGCTTCTCGAGGAACCAGGCGTCCTGGAGGAGCATGGGACCGCGGGGACCCGCGGTCATCGAATGGTTGTTGTCCGGCACGGGCGCGCCGGCAGCCGTCGTCAATTTTTTCCCTGCCATGGAAGACCTCCATCGGTCACGGTCGGCGCGCGGGCGACGGCCGGCCGGGCGGGCGCCGAGCGCCCCGGCCAGCCGATCGATACCAAGCGACCGCCCGCGCTCGGGCGGACGGCGCTCGAAGTCCATTGTTCGCCGGTACGGAGCGGAGGGCAACCGAAAAAACGCGCCGCCACGCCGCTCTCCGGAAGGGCCGCGCGGGGAACGCGCAGGCCGCGAAGCGCGGGGGGATAGCCGACCGCCCCCCCCCGCGCCTTCCGCGCGGCCCGGCTCCCCGCTACCTTCCTTCCTATTTTTGGGTGATGGCCTTGAGGACCGTGTCGCGGTCCACCTTCTTGAGGCAGAAGAACCAGTCCTTGCAGGTGACGCCTTCCTGCTTGCCGTCCATGCGGTCCTTGGCGACGCCGCAGCTGCCGGCGGTGGGGACGATGAAGTCGTCGCCGGGGCGCCAGTCGGCGGGGCACGCGACGCCGAACTCGTCGGCGGCCTTGAGGGCCTGCACCACGCGGATGAGCTCGTCGAAGTTGCGGCCGATGGAGAGCGGGTAGTAGATGATGGTGCGGATGACGCCCTTGGGGTCGATGAAGAAGACCGCGCGGACGGCCTTGGTGGTGGCCTCGCCGGGCTGGATCATGCCGTACTTCTTCGCCACCTCCATGGTGATGTCCTCGATGAGGGGGAACTTCACCTCGACGTCCTTCATGCCCTTGTAGTCGATCTTTTCCTTGATGGTGCGGAGCCAGGCGATGTGGCTGTAGAGGCCATCGACCGAGAGGCCGACCAGCTTGCAGTCGAGCTCGTCGAACTTGGATTCGAGGGTGGCGAAGGTCATGAACTCGGAGGTGCAGACCGGGGTGAAGTCGGCGGGATGGCTGAAGAGGATGACCCACTTGCCCTCGTACTGCTTGGGGAAGTCGATCTCGCCCTGGGTGGTGACGGCCTTGAAGGCCGGGGCCTTGTCGCCGATGCGGGGCAGTGAGACGGGAACATTGTCGTTTTCCATCATGGACTCCTTTGGTGGGTTCGTGGACCGGCGCAGGCCGTTCACTGCTATATAGCAAGCTCCGTGCCAAGTCGAGGAAGAGGCGAAGGAGTTAGCTGGACAAGGAATTATCCGCCGCGCCGAGCAAGCGTGCTTGCCGGACACCGAAATATCGGTGATACTGCACCGAAAGGACGGTGGACACCGAAATGACGGAAGGACCGCGGCTCAGGCCGGACTGGGCGGCGCTCGGGCAGGAAACCCGCCTGGCGCCCGAAGGGACCATGGACATCGTGCTCGAGTCGCTGCGCGAGCTGGTGGACTACGAGCTCGCGGTGGTGCTGAGCGCCGAGGAGGGCGGGCGCCTGACCGTGCGCCGCGCGCGCGGCCCCCTGGCCACCAGGCGGCTCGCGGGCTTCTCGATCTCGCTGGCCGAGCGGCGCGACCTGGCGGCCCTGCTCGCGGGGCTGGTGCCGCGCCTTCTGGACCACGACGCCGAGCACCTGGACACCTATGCGGAGATCCTGGACCTGCCGGACGAGCATTCGTGCCTGGCCGCGCCGCTCGTGGTGGACGGCGAGGCCATCGGGCTCCTCACCCTGGACCACCGGAGCTGCGGGGTCTTCTCGGCCCAGATCGTGCGCTTCATCGGCGTCATCTCGAAGCTGGTGGCCCTGGCCCTGGTGCAGTCGGAGACCTCGCGCTCCTTGCGCGAGCGCAACGAGAGCCTGCTGGCCGAGCGCAACCGCCTGCTCGAGCGCGACTCGGACGTGTTCCGCGACCTGGCCGGTTCGAGCCCGGCCTGGCTCGACGCCATGAATTCGGTGCGGCTCGTGGCCTCGACCGATTCGCCGGTGCTGCTGCTCGGCGAGACGGGCACGGGCAAGGAGGAGGCCGCGCGCGCCATCCACCGGCTTTCAGGACGAGCGGGAGGGCCCTTCGTGGCGCTCAACTGCTCGGCCTTGCCGCCGGCGCTGGCCGAGAGCGAGCTTTTCGGCCACGAAAAGGGCTCCTTCACCGGGGCGCAAGGCTTGCGACGCGGCCGCTTCGAGCTGGCCCATGGCGGGACGCTCTTCCTCGACGAGATCGGCGACCTGCCGCCCGAGATCCAGCCGAAGCTGCTCCGCGCCATCCAGGAGGGAAGCTTCGAGCGGGTGGGCGGCGAAAAGCCCGTGCGGGTGGACGCGCGCATCGTCGCGGCCACCCATGTCGACCTGGGCGCGGCCGTCGAGGCGGGGCGCTTCCGCGAGGACCTCTTCTACCGCGTGGCGGTCTTTCCGGTGCGCCTGCCGCCCCTGCGCGAGCGCGGCGACGACGCGGTGGCCATCGCGGAGCTGTTCGCCTCGCGCCTCCGCGCGCGGCCGGGCTGGGAAGGGCTCTCGTTCTCCGCCGAGGCCCTGGCGCAGATCGCCGCACGGCCCTGGCCCGGCAACGTGCGCGAGCTCCGCAACGCGGTGGAGCGCGCGGCCATCCTGGCGCGCGGCGGCCTCATCGGGGCGGCGGAGCTCTGCGCGGGCGACTGGGCGAATGGCCGGCCCGGGCCCTGCGCGACTCCCGGCTGCTGCGACGGCGCCTTCGCCGCGGCGTGCGCGGACAGCCCGGCCGGCGGCGGGACCGGGGACGGGACCGAAGCCGGGGCGAAGGGCGGCGCGCCAGGAGGCGGGACGCGGCACGCTGGCAGCGCGACCGGGAGCGGCTCCGCCGAGACCCTCGAGGCAGCCCAGAAGCGCCACGTCGAGCGGGCGCTGGAACGCGCGGGCGGCAAGGTCTACGGGCCTGACGGGGCGGCGGCGGCGCTGGGCCTCAAGCCGAGCACCTTGCAGAGCCGCATGAAAAAGCTCGGCATCGACGCGGCGCGCTTCAGGCTGCCCTGAGGCGGCGCCACGAAGCTCCGGCAAGCCCAGCCTGGCGTCACGGAGCTTTGGGAGTCGTCAGCGCATCAGCAATGCCAGCCAGGCGATCTGGCTCGCGGCGAGGGTCGAGAGGAAGTTGACGAGGTTGTTGTCGAACCAGGCGGCGCCCTTTTCGAGGCGGTTGGCGACGCCGGCCTCCGCGCGGCGCTCGGTCGCGGAGCCGTCGCCGCGGCGGTAGCGCGCCTGGAAGAGCTCGCCGAGGATGGAGTCTATCACCGAGCCCGCGAAGCCCGCGCCGGTGACGAGCAGGGCCTGGAGGATACGCGCGATGCGCAGCTGGCCGCGCGCCAGCTCGGGCAGGGCGAGAAGCCCCACGGCCGCCCCGGCGATGAAAGCCGCGCCCGCGAGCGAGGCCGCGAAGCCCAGCGGGGACACGCCGCCCGAAAGCCCCGCCTCCACGGTCCGTCCGGAGAGGATCATGCGGGGCGGAGCCTTCGAGCGGGGGCCGATCTCGGAAGCCCAGGTGTCGGCCGTGGCGGCAGCCAGCGCGCAGGCGAACCCCAGATACCAGAGCTCGCGCGGCTCGAAGCGGTACAGGACGGCGAAGGCGAGCGCCGTGCCGCCGTTGGCGAGCACCTGCACGTGGTCGCGGCGCCCGCCCTTCTCCACTACCGCCTCGACGGAGGCCGGCGCGGGGAAGAGCTTCGAGAGGATGCTCGATGAGAAGAAGAAAGCGCCGAGGACGACGAAGCCCTTCCAGCCCGCCCCCGCCCAGACGGCCGCGCCGAAAGGGATGGCCGCGGCGAGGCCCGAGCCGCTCAGGGAGCGCTTCCGCCAGGCCGGGACGGCGATCAGCGCGGAGGCGAGGAGGCCGAAGGCGAAGTCCTTCGCGAGCTCGGGGACGGGGCTCACACGGCGCCCCCGACCAGGAGCCGGGCGAGCAGCGAGACGCCGAGCGGCACGGACAGGTTGTCGAAACCCGAGGGCGTCGCCGACTCGAGCAGGGTAGCCGCCGCCGCGAGGATGAGCGCCGGGAGCAGGGACGGCGCGATCGCTCCGGGGAAAGCGGCGGTGCCGCCCCGGAAGGCCAGCACGGAGAGGGCGACGGCGAAGCTCGCCGCGAACATGGTCACCGTGCCCTCGAGCGACTTGCCTCGGAAGAGGGGCAGCGGGTGCCGGCCCGGCCTGGAGCCCGCGACGGCCGCGAGTCCGTCGCCCCAGGTCATGCAGAGGATGCCGATGGCGCCGATCCAGGGCTTTCCGGCGGCGAAGGTGAGGGCCGAGAGGATGGCCAGCGAGAGCGCGTACCAGACCGTGCCGAGGTCCTCGATACCGCCGCCCCGCTCAATGGCGGCGAAAAGCTTCCGCTTGTAGGAAAGGTAGTTGACGAAGACGAAGGCGACGGGCACCAGCGCGGCCTGCCACCAGGCGTCGAAGAAGGCCATGGCGATGAGCCACCAGTTGCCGACCCCGATATGGATGAACTTCCGGCTGCCTTCGGATTTGAGGTAGCCGAGCTTCGAAAGGACCGTGGCGGCTCCGATGACCGAGAAGACGTAGACGAACGAAAGGACCATGCCGAGCGCGAAGCGCATGAGCGACCTCCGGTGCGGGATTCCAGGCGGGCTTCACTATAGGGGATCGCACGCCGGACGGGAAAGCGCCATCCCGCCTGTCTCCGGAAGGGCCGACCGGGGAACGGGCAGGCCCCGGCGACGGTCAGGGGCGGGCGCCGGTACCCCGGGGCAGCGCCGGGCGGCCCGGCTCCCCATGGTCATCAGGCGGACGGACCTGTCCTTTCCCATGCGGCGACCGGCCCTTCGACGACGCGGAAGAGCGGGTGCGGCTCGGGCGTCGCGTCGGCTTCGAGCGTCGCCACGCGGGAGGGGTCGCGGACGCGGAGCTTGGCGAGCAGGTGCCCGCGTTCATACTCGAGCTGGTTGCGGCTCACCTCGAGCGCGACCTTGCCGCAGGACGGGGCGCACTTGGAGCGGTCGAAGGAATAGCCGCGCGCATCGGCTTCCGCGAGCACGGCGGCCAGGTAGCGCGAGACGAGGGCGGCCGGGTCGGAAGCGGCCTTGAAGCGCTCGAGCTGCGGGTGGCGCGTGTAGCCGCGGGTCTTGCCTTCGAGCACGGCCTTGGCCAGCAGGGCCTCGCGCCAGAGCGCCACGAGCCCCTTGGCGTCGAGGTAGCGCGGATGGAGCGACCAGAGCCTCACGCTACGCCTTCCACGCTCTTCGCTTCCGCAATCATGAGCGGGCGCGCGGGCTTGAGCACGTAGATCCAGTCAGCCATCCTACCCTCCGCGGCCGGTTCGTCCGGCACGCTGCAGAGTATACGACAGGCCACCGGTTTACGCGCGCGCCGCGGCGGGTCTACACTTCATGCCATGATCAACCTCGCGCTCTTCGGCCCGCCCGGCGCCGGCAAGGGTACCCAGTCGGAATTCCTCGTCAAGGAATACGGCCTCTTCTACATCTCCACGGGCGACCTGCTCCGGAAGGAGATGGCCGCGGGCACCCGCCTCGGCGAGGAGGCGCGCTCGGTCATCGCCTCGGGGGGCCTGGTGTCCGACGAGATCATCGTCCAGATAATCGAGAAGGCCATCGTGGAGAACCCCGAGGCCAACGGCTTCCTCTTCGACGGCTTCCCGCGCACCTGGGTGCAGTGCTACATCCTCGAAGGCCTGCTCCTCAAG
>JAKLEE010000165.1 GCA_022703215.1 Spirochaetota bacterium
GAGCGAGAGCGCGCCGGGGCGGAAGAGGCCGCGGGGTCCGGCCCAGCGGCCGAGGCGGCCGAAGGCCTCGCCCACCTCGTTGTACGGCCCGACGTGGCGCGCGTAGGCCACCGTCAGCTCGGGCAGTTCCTTCACCTCGACTTCGTACTTGAGTTTCGTCACGGGTTCCCTCCTCAAGGATCGTTCGATGCCCTCAAGGTAGCGGTTCGCGGGGCCAGGCGCATCACCGTCCGTGCCGTCCGCTTGACCGTGCTTGCTCTCGCCGCGGGCGGAGCGCGGGGCGGGAAAGTCGCCGGAGCGCCACTCGCTCGGGGAGCAGCCGAAGCGCTCGCGGAAGGCGCGCGAGAAGACGGAGGGCCCGGAGAAGCCGCACTCGAGCGCCACGGCGGTGACGTCGAGGGCGGGCGCCGAGCGGAGGAGGTCCGCGGCGCGGGCGAGGCGGACGCGCCGGACGAAGCCGGCGAGGGTTTCGCCCGTCAGGGCATGGAAGACGCGGTGGAAGTGGAAGCGGCTGAAGGCCGCCGCGTCCGCCATCTCGTCGAGGGCGAAGTCGCGGGAGAGGTTCGCGTACACGAAGTCGATGGCGCGATTGACGCGGCCCTCGTACTCGCGGCGGAGGAACTCCGCCCGGGTCACGGCGCGGCCCCCGGGTCGGTCTCCGGGGCGGCGGCGCGGGTTCCGGAACGGGCGCGGATCTCCTCGAAGGCGCGCTCGATGAGGCGGCGCGAGAGGGAGCCCGGGCCCGGGAGCTGGGGGTGGGCGTCGGGGCCATACCAGCCGGCCTCCACGATCTCGACGCCGTCCGGCGCGAGCTCGCCTGCGACCCAGTCGCACTCGAAGCCCACCATGAAGCTGTCGGGGAAGGGCCAGGGCTGGCTCCCGAGATAGCGCGCGTTCGCCACCTCGATGCCCACTTCCTCGCGCACCTCGCGGGCCACGCAGTCCTCGAAGGTCTCGCCGGGTTCCACGAAGCCCGCGAGGATGGACTGCATGCCGGCCACGGGAGCGCGGGCGTTCCGCGCAAGGAGGATGGTGTCGCCCTTCCGCACGAGGGCGAGCACCGCGGGCGAAAGGCGCGGGTACTGGAGGGCGCCGCAGGCGGGGCAGAGCCGCGCGCTCTCGTCGGCCTTGTCGCCGTTGGGCTCGCCGCAGCGCCCGCAGAAACGCGTGGCCGCGCGCCAGTTGGCCAGGGCCAGGGCCCGTGCCGCGGGGAACCACTCATGCTCCTCGCGCGCGGCGTTGATGAAGGACCTGAGCGGTGCCCAATCGTAGCCGGCCGGCGCGGGCGTCTCCGCGGGGACGGCGAGCACCGCGCCCTCGAGGCCGGCTCGGAGCGCGGCGCCGACGGCGAGCGGGAAAAGCTCGGCGCCCTCAGGCGGGGGAAGGTCCGGCCAGGGGGCGGGCGCGGTCGAGGCGGCGCCGCCCGCGGGCGAAGACGGCGCGAGGATCTCGGGACCACGGAAGGCGAAGCGGGCTTGCGGGTGCATTCTGGAGGGCATGCGCCATGGTAGCAGGTTGTTTCCGCGCGCGTCGAGGGCGGCCGAGTTGCAGTTCGCCGCACGAGGGCGCGTTGCCCTCGTGCGGCGAACTTCGCCATTCCTCGAACGGCTTCGCCGTTCTGCGCAATGGCGGAGGTCAAGGTAGCGGGCGAAAAGGCCCGATGGCCTGTTCGCCCGCGCAGAAGCGGATGGGAATCGCGCTTTTTCGGACGGAACGTTGACCGCTTCTCCGCATCGGATCGATACTCTGAGCCCGGCGCCCCCGAGGCGCCAACAATTCGAAGAAAGTACGGAGGGAACCATGGGCCTGATCCGGCGGAAGGACAATTTGACGAGCGGCGCGCGGCGTTTCCTGGAAGCGGCGGCCGCGGGGACGGCCGCGGGGACGGACGCGAAGGGCAGGCCGTTGCCGGGGCAGGCGCGCCCCCTGGCGCTCTCGACGGCGGACGCGAAGTCGATCCTTAAGGACCTGGACTGGGACGCGCCGGAGGCGGCCGAGTTCCTCGGGGCGGCGCGGATTCCGAAGGAGGCGCTCGGGGCTTTCAAGACCGGGGACCGGCCGGACTTGCTGGGCGGCGTCCTCAAGGATGGCCGCGTGTTCCCATACTTTGAAAACTTCCTCTGCTGCTGCTGCTGCGGACCGTGCCGGCTTTGCCGCTTCTACCCTTTCTGCAAGCGGCGTTGCGGGCGCGTGCAGGTCAAGCTGTCCGACGGCTCGACGCTCTGGGCCTATCGGCTCGAAGTCGAGGGCGTCGCGGTCGAGGCCATTCCCGGCCGGCCCGGCGTGGCGAAGGTTTCGATACCCGGCGCGGCCGGCGGCGTGGCGCTGAGTGACTTCCAGAACCACACCGGCAACGCCTCGGCGCACGGCAACTACGCGCCGGCGAGCCACACGGCGGAGGCGAATCCGCATCCCGATAAGTTCGCGCCGAAGAGCGCCGACCCGAACGGCTATGCCGATAAGGCAGAGCTGGCCGGCAAGGCGCCGCGCGTCTGGGACGGCGCGACGCCGACGGCTGAACTGCCCTCGGGGTACGCGCCGGCGACGGGGTCGGGGGAATACGCCCCCGCGAAGGATGCGGCGGCGAATCCGATCAAGTACCTGGCCGAAGGTTCGGCGACGACTGACGGACTCAATCTGATCAAGGCTTCCGGCGGCGCGCTCGTAAAGGAAGTCTCGACGTTGGTGCATGCGGCGGGGGATTACGCGGGGGCGAGCCACGGGAACGACGCCCACGCGAAGCCCTTCGTCGCCGGCTCCACGATCGAGTGCCTGCTCAACCCGCCAACCGCGTCCGGGGTGGTCGCCGTCGCGCTCGCCTTCCCGTCCGGGATGGTGCCGTACGACACCACGCTCGCAGGGGACTGCGTGAAGGCCGCGTGGTGCCCCGCAGCGGGAGGACAGGGCTCCGCGTTGAAGGTGGAGTCCGCGAGCCTCGCCGTCTCAGGATCGACCGGCACGCTTTCGTTCAAGCTCAATGCGGGCACGACGGCGGCGCCGGACTACTATGATCGCTCGCTCCCCGCGTGGGGCGGGCGTATCGTCACGGTGACTGTCTCGGTCCCTGTTAAACCAGCCTAAAAGACGGCGCGGATTACGGCGGCGTGAACTCGAGGATCGTATCGTAACGGGTACTGCCGCCATAATCCGATCCCCCGAACACGTAGATCCCGCCGCCCATCACCCCGACGGCCGCATTGTGGACGGGCCGCGGTACGGGGAACGGGTCTACGGTCCATCCGCCGCCGACCTGCCGGACGTAAGTGAACTGGTGCGAGAAGACGAAGATCTGAGATCCAAGCGCGACGGCCGATCCCTGCGCGAAAAAAGCGCCCTCCGTCTTTGGCAAGGTTTCAGCCGCCAACCAAGCTCCCGAGACGGTGTCGTAGCGATTCACGACCGTGACCGTGCCGCCGTCTCCGCCGATCGAGTAGACGACCCCGTCGAGCGCGACGGCGCCGCAACCTTGCCGCGCGGTGTATGTACTGGAGAGAACGTCGCTGGCCGTCCCATCCATATGGAACCTGCCCCAGGACTGGCCGGCGCCTGCGCTCAGGTACCCGAAGGGCAGGATCACCGCGTCGTCGACGACAACGGCCTGTGCGTTCATCCGGTACTCGAAGTCATTGGCGGTCGGCTGCCATTCCCCGCTCGGCTCGGAACGGTTGAGGCGATACACTTTCGCGTCGTTTGTGTGCGCAGCCGTGTCCCCGCCGATGACGAACAGGTCTTCATCGTACGCGAACATGGAATGGCCGCGCCGCCCCTCGGGCAGGTCCGGTTTCTCGACCAACGCCTTTGCGGTGGTGAAGAGGAGGACGCCAGATATCCGCGTACTGGCGTCGTCGGCGAGGCCTCCGGATATCCAGATGCCGTCAGAGGTCGATACGGCGGCGTGGGTGAAGCGCTTCGCCGGAAGTTTAGTCGTCAGCGTCCTCCACGCCAGCCTGAAGCTCGCCGCCGTCCTGGCCGAGGGAACGAGCCCCGGCTTCTCCGTCCAGGCTTCGATGGTCGCATCGTCGGTCAAGGTGATCGGAACGGAGTAGATCTGCGTTGCGCCGCCGTCGATCGAGAACTTGACGGTCGATCCGTCGTTCGGGTCGGTGATCGTCACCGCGTCGCTCGTGCCGGGCACGAAGCGGCCGTCGGCGCGGCCGTTCGAGACGGTCGGGGAAAGCAGCTTCTCGGTATCCACGTTGATGTTCTGGCACCCCGCAGCGAGCATGGCTGCGAGCAGGACGAGCGCGAGCGGGACGGCCTGTGTGGTCGGAGCGAAGCGCGCGGCGGGGGACTTTCGTTTCATGTAGTTTTCCGGCCCCGCGCTGCCGGGGCGATGGCGGTCGAACGTTCGTTGTATGCAAGGCAGTATAGTGCGAACCGGGACGATTTCAACGGGAACGGGTTTACAGGGCGGCGCGGCGGCGCCAGACTGGACGGCGGGCCGGGAAGCGGCCCGCATGCCGAAACGTCCAGCAGCCCGGAGCCATCATGAAAACGACGAGCCTTCGCCGCCCCGCCCTCCCCTTCGCGCCCGCCGCCACGGCGGCGCTCATCGCGCTGTTCGCGCTCGCGGCGCCGCTCGCGGCCCAGTCGCCGCTCTCCTTCGACCTGCGCGTGGCGCCCGGCGTCGACGGAACCCTCGACGCGTCGGCCGCGCTCTCGTGGCGCTGGGCGTCTTTCCTTGAGTCGGGGGCGCGCTTCTCGGCGCGCACGACGGTGAGCGAATGGACCGAGGACTCAGGCGAGTCGACCGCGCTCCGCTCGGAGAAGGTGCTGGACTTGGACTTGCTCCGCCTGCCCGGCGGCGTCCTCGGCTTCGAGGCCGGACCATTCGGCGCCTGGCTCGGCGGCGGGCTCGTGGCGAACGGCGTCATGGTCGACGAGGAACGCTACGGCCATGGCGAGACGGCCGGGCCCTACGTCTACTACCAGGACACGCGCACGCTCTGGCTCAAGCCCCTGCTGGCCGCGGACCTGACGCTGGCCCTCGGGCCCGCGGACCTGGAAATCGCCTACCGCACCAGCTGGCCCTTCACGCTGGACGAGTACGTGTCGGGCACGGGCTACTACTCCACGGATCCGGCTCCCGTGGACTTCACCCTGGCCGACGAGGGCTTCGAGACCCTGGTCTCCGCGACGGGCCGTGTCGGCCTGGGCTCGGGCTGGGCCATGCGCGCGGAAGGATCCTGGCAGAGGCGCATCGGGCACACCGTCGCCATCGCCGCGGGCTTCGCGACGGAGTACGTCTACGAGGCCGTGGCGCTCGACGGCGCGTTCTCGGTCACCGTGCCCATCGGGGAACGCAGGCCCAGCCTCGGCCTCGGCTGGTCGCGCTTCGCGTTCCGGCCGCTCGACGAGCTCTTCGACGTGCCCGAGTACGAGTCGTCGCGGATCCGGGTGCTGGTAGGGCTGGAACTGTAAGGGACGGGGGAGGACGACATGGGAGAAAATGAAGGGGCGATGTTCACGAAGGCGATAGTCAGGCGGCCGGGGCGCTCGGTGGCCGAGGGCATCACGGCCCACCCGGAGCTCGGCAGGCCCGACTACGAGACGGCGCTCCGCCAGCACGACGCCTACGTCGCGGCGCTCGAACGCTGCGGCCTTTCGGTCGAGGTGCTGCCCGCGCTCGAGGAGTTCCCCGACTCGTGCTTCGTGGAGGATGTGGCGGTCTGCGCCCCGGACCTGG
>JAKLEE010000166.1 GCA_022703215.1 Spirochaetota bacterium
CCTCGCCTTGGTCCGGCCCGGCGAAGGGACGGCGCCGGCCGTCGACGCCGTCTTCGGCACCGAGGACGAAGCGGCGCTCACCGCCCTCTCCCGCGCCGCGTTCATCGGCGCCCGCGCCCTGGCCGCGGCCTGCTCCGAGGTCCTGGTGCTGGCCGGCATGCCCGATTACTGAACGGGCGCTCGCCGAAATCCGCGCGCGGCCTGCAACTTCGGGGTATGATGCCGCGTCGAACATCAGAAGCGGTTGGAGGCTCCCGGAGGGCCGTACCGCGCGCGAGGCTTCCCGATGACACGACAACTGGCCACCTTCACCCTCCGCGAGGTCCTGGTCGGATCCGCGATGGCCTACGGTTCGACGCCCGCCCTCGGCTGGGTGGACGAGATCGCCTCGGGCGGAGGCATGAGCTACGCCGCCCTTCTGTTCCGCGCCCGCGCGCTGGCCGAGCGCCTCGCCGGCCTCGGGCTCGCCAAGGGGGACAAAGTCGCGCTCTTCGCCGAGAACCGGCCCGAGTGGGGCGTCGCCTACTTCGGCATCGCTGCCGCGGGCTACGTGGTGGTGCCCATCCTGACCGATTTCGGCACCGAGCAGGTCGACAACATCGTGACCCACGCCGAGTGCAAGGCCATCGTGGCCAGCCAGAAGACCCGCGCCAAGCTCGGCCCCCGCGCCCTCGACCTCGAGCAGGTGCCTGTCGAGGAGCTCGCCGTCGGTCCCGCGGGCGCACTGAGCGACGCCGAGGCGGAGAAAGCCTTTCCGCCGGTCGCGGAGGATTCGCTCGCGGCCATCATCTACACCTCGGGCACCACGGGCAGCTCGAAGGGCGTCATGCTCAGCCACCGGAACATCGTATGGGACGCCTGGGCCTGCCGCGACATCATCGTGGGAAGCCCGAAGGACCGCCTGCTCTCGGTGCTGCCGCTCGCGCACACCTACGAGTGCACGCTCGGCCTCGTGTTCCCGGCCATCCACGGCTGCCGGGTGGCCTACCTCGACAAGCCGCCCGTGGCGAGCGTGCTGCTGCCGGCCCTCGCGCGGATCAGGCCCACCATCATGCTGACCGTGCCGCTCGTCATCGAGAAGGTGTACCGCGGCTCGGTGGCGCCGGAGCTCGCGAAGATCGGGCTCTACAAGCGCGACTGGCTCAAGCCCCTCTTCCACCGGATAGCGGGGAAGAAGCTCTACAGGAAATTCGGCGGCGCCTTGCGCTTCTTCGGCGTCGGCGGCGCGGCCCTGGCTCCCGACGTCGAGAGGTTCCTCTCGGACGGGAAGTTCCCCTACGCCATCGGCTACGGCCTGACCGAGACCGCCCCGCTCATCGCGGGCTCCGGCCCCTTCCGCACCACCCTGCGCTCCACCGGCCCGCGCCTCAAGGGCGTCGAGCTCAGGCTGGCGGACGCGAATCCGCAGACGGGCGAGGGCGAGATCCAGGCGCGCGGGCCGAACGTGATGCTCGGCTACTACAAGGACGCGGCGAAGACCGCCGAGGTCTTCACCGAGGACGGCTGGTTCCGCACCGGCGACACGGGCACCTTCGACTCGAAGGGCCGGCTCTTCATCAAGGGCCGCCTCAAGACCATGATACTCGGCGCCTCGGGCGAGAACATCTACCCGGAGGAGATCGAGGCCCTGATCAACCAGCACGCCCCGGTGGCCGAGTCGCTCGTGTACGGCGAGAAGGGCGGGCTCGTGGCCCTCGTGCACCTGAAGCCGGAGATCCTCGACGAGATCGCCAAGGGCTTCAAGGACCGGGTCGCCGACCTCGAGCACGCCGCCTCGCACGTCCTCGAGTCCATCCGCAAGGAAGTGAACGCCCGGCTCGGCGCCTTCTCGCGCATCGGCAAGGTCAAGCTGCAGCCGGAGCCCTTCGAGAAGACCCCGACCCAGAAGATCAAGCGCTTCCTCTACCCGGGGAAGAAGGACGACGCGGCCGCGGGCAAGTAAGCGCGACCCGCCGTCGGAAGCGCCGGAACCCGTGCGGGCTCCGGCGCCTTTTTTTTACGCCCGATCCCGAGCCTGAGCCCGAGCGAGCGAGCGGCGCCAGGCGTGGAGCAGGATGCCGAAGGCGACGCCCGCGTTGAGGCTGCCCTTGCTTCCGTGCATGGGGATGGATACGCGCGCCTCGGCGCGCGAGAGCGCCTCGGGGCTGGCGCCGAGCTCCTCGGAGCCGAGGATGACGACGCCGCGCTCCGGAAACTCGAATTCGTCCAAGTCCGTGCCGCCGAGCTCCAGGACGAAGACGCTGCCGAGGCCGTCCAGGTCCTCGAGCGACCCGCGGCGCCAGGGCACGAGCTCCGTCGCGCCCATGGCCGAGCGGAGCGCACGCGGGTGGAGGGGGTCGGCACAGAAGGGCGAAAGCAGGAGCTCCTCGACGGCGAAGGCGTCGGCCGAGCGGAAGGCGGCCCCGACGTTGAAGGGCGAGCGGAGGTCCTCGAGATAGGCGCGCATGCCCCCCGGGCTCCGGCGCCCGTCGGATTCCGGGCCCGGCCGAGCTGAAGCGCCGGGCGGCGGCATGAGGTCCCAGTCGGCGCAGGGCAGGTCGAGCTCTGCGCCGAGGTCGCGGCGGGCGCGGTTCAGGGCGGCGATCGCGGGCGCGGCGCCGGCCGGTCCGGCGGCGCCCGGGCCTTCAGGCGGCGAGTCGAGTACGGCGCGGTCGCGCTCCAGTTCCGCGCGGAGCCCGGGCGAGAGGCCCTCGTCGGCGGCGAGTAGCTCGAGCAGGGCCGCGGCGTAGTGCGCGTCGATGGGGCGCCCTGCACGCAGTTCGCGCTCGAGGGCTTCCAGGGTGGTCGCGGCCTTGCGGCGGCGGTGTCCCGGGCTCAAGGAGCCGAGCTTGCGGAGGGCTATCATGCGCGCGGTCTCCGAACCAGCCGCGACCGGGTCAGTACGCGGCCTTGATGAAGTCGAAGACGTCGTCGGTGGAGACGAGCCGGGGCAGGTAGTTCACGAAATCGAGGGCGCGCGCGTTGGCGGCGGTCTCCACCAGGCGGTCGAGCTGCAGGTCGAAATCCTTGAGCCGGCTCGGGATCTTGAGCTTGCCGAGCCGCATCCTGAGCCCCTCGACGGCGGCGTCGGCGCGCTCGGCGGCCGGCGCGTCCGACCCGACGCCTCCGAAGGCGCCGGCCAGGGCCGCAACCTTCTCGAGGCGTCCGCGCGCGGCGTTCTCGAGGGTCCAAGGCAGCAGCACGGCGGCCAAACTCGATTTGGGGACGCCGAAGCGCGCGTTGATGGCGAAGGCGACCGCGGTGCCGAGCCCGGCCGAGCTCGAAGCGAGCCCGAGGGCGGACAGGAGGCCGCCCTGCACCGCGTCCTGGCGGACCGCCGGATCGTCGGGGCGCGCGATGATGGCGTCGAGCGCGGAAACCAGGGAGGCCGCGGCCCGTTCCAGTACCAGATCCGAGAAGAAGTCCGAGCGGGAGCTCACGAAACCCTCGACGGCGTTCATGAGGGCGTCGAGTACGCAGGAGGCGGCGAGCTTGGGCGAAAGCCCCTCCATGACGTTCGGATCGAGGACGGCCGCCGAGCCGCGCGCGCAGGGCGCGTGCACGAGCCGGGCGGAGCCGTCGCGGGCGTCGGCCAGCACGGCCAGCTCGGAGAGCAGGAAGGGGTCGCGGTACGAAGTGGGGACGGCGATGAAAGGCACGCCCTCCTTGTCCGGCGGGGCGCCATCCATCAGCTGGTCGATGCTCCGGCCCCCGTTGGCCAGGGCTGCGGCCACGCGGGCGAGGGACAGGGTCCGCACCCCGCCGATGCCGATGACGGCCTTCGGCCTCGAACCGCGGGCCAGCGCGAGGCATTCCTCGGCGCGGGCGCTCGTGGCGCGGGCGCCGCCTTCCTCCCAGGCTATGGCCTTGAGGCCGCGCTCCTCGAAGAGGGCGCGGGCGCGGGCTACGGCCCGCGACTCCGACAGGGCCGGATCGACCACGAGCAGGACCCGTTCGGCCTTTTCGCCGAGGAGGAGCGGGAGCTTGAGGATGGAATCAGGGCCGAGCTGGATCTCGGCGCCGATACGCAAACGGAAATCCGCCATCGCTTCGAGCCTCCGCCTCGGGCGGCCGGCCGTCCCCGAGGCCAATAAAAAGGGCGGAAGCCCGCTTCCGCCCGTGAATGCCGTCCGGTGAAGGCCTCGAGAAAGGCCTAGAGCAGCTGGTCGAGGATGCGGTCCGCGGTCGCCTCGATCACGGCCTGGTCGATCCAGCGCGGATCGTCCAGCTTGGCCTTGAGCTCGGCCACGCGGTCGGCGCGGACCTCGGGAGCCGCCTTGGCGATCTCGATGCCCGCGAAGAGCTCGGCCTTCTCCCTGGCCTCGGCGGACAGGGCGATGGTATCGCCGCTCCGGACGTCCTTGGCCCGGCCGACGTTCGCCGGCTTCTTCGGGTTCTGGATGGGATCCGTCGCGTTCAGTCTGTCGATAGTCATGGGGCACCCCCGCCTTTCGCTGTACCGATTATCGGCAGCGACCGCCGTTTATCTTATGCCTTTTTGCGTCCGCTTACAAGCACCGAGAATTCGCCGAGCTGTTCCTTGCGCGCGGAGAGCGTGGCGAGGGCCCCGGCGGCCGTGTCCGCGAGGATTTCCTCGTGGAGCTTGGTCAGTTCGCGGCCGATCCTGAGCTCCCGCTCCGGCTCGAGGGCGGCCAGGTCCTCGAGCAGCTTGAGGATGCGGTGCGGCGACTCGTAGACCAGGAAGGCTTCCTCGCGCGCGAGCAGCTCCGCGAGCCGGGAGCGCCGGCGGCCGGGCTTCGGCGAGAGGAAGCCCTCGAAGAGGGTCTCGCGGCCGGGCAGGCCCGCGGCCGAGAGCAGGGTGGCGAAAGCCGAGGCGCCCGGGATCGGCACCACCTCGTGGCCGGCCTCGCGGGCGCGGAGCGCGGCCACGGCGCCCGGATCCGAGAGCGCGGGCGTGCCGGCGTCGGAGCAGTAGGCCACGGCCTTGCCCTCGCCGAGGAGGCCGACGATGCGGGCGGCGCCCTTTTCCTCCTCGTAGGCGTAGCAGGGAACGAGGGGCTTGCGGATCTCGTAGTGGCTGAGCAGCTTGAGGGTGTGGCGGGTGTCCTCGCAGGCCACCACGTCGACCTCGCGGAGGACGCGGAGGGCCCGCAGCGTGATGTCCTCGAGGTTGCCGATCGGCGTCGCGACTATGTACAGGGTGGCCATGGCCGAAGTATCGCCGCCGCGGGCCGGGAGGGTCAAGCTCGGGCGGGGCGGCGGAAGGGCGCAGCGAGCTTGACGGTGCCGACGGAAAACCCCGTCGCCCGAAACTTGCGGGCGGCCGAGTTGCCTTTCCCGAAGGGAGCGATCCCGAAGGGAGCGATCCCGAAGGGAGTGATCCCGAAGGGACCATTCCCGCCCTTGTTGGCCGTCGGGAGCGCGTCTATACTGCCGGCCATGCTGCTCGCCATCCGCGTGGTCGCCTACGCCGCCGTCGCCGTCACCCTGCTCGCGCTCGCGCTCTTCCTTTTCAGGTTGCCGGGCGGGGCGGGGTCGCGCGGGACCCGGGCCGAAGGGGGACCGGCGGACGACGGAGGGTCGCCGCGGGCGAGGCGCTCGAAAGCCCGTGTCGGAGCCGGCGGCGGCGTGGCTCCCCGCACCTGCCCCGTATGCGGCTCGACGCTTGCGGCC
>JAKLEE010000167.1 GCA_022703215.1 Spirochaetota bacterium
CGGAGCGGGCACGGGGGTAGGCTTAAGCTCAGGAGGTTTTGCCGTCGGGGGAGTCGGAGCCGGCTTCGGCGTTTCGACGGGAGGCACGGCGGATTCGGGCGCAGCGGGGGCGACCGGAACCGGAGCGGCGGGAGCAGGCACGGGAGCGGCGGGCTCGTAGAGAGGCACGCCGACAGGGTCGACCGCCTGTGGGGTCGCGAGGTAGGTGACCGCCGGTCCCATTTCAGGCACCGGTGCGCCCGGGAGGGCCTCGGAAACCGGATCGATGGCGTTGACTTCGGCAACCGGCTCCGTCTCAGGGCCGGTCGGCTCCGGAGCGGTCGCGCAGGACGCGAGGCCGAACGAGACGCCGAGCGCGAGCAGCGGCCAGATCCAGCGTATCCCAGCGTCCCCGCGTCTCGGCATATCGGCTACTCCAGACCGTCCAGCATCGTATCGACTTTCTCGCGCACTCGCGACTCGATATCCCGAGTATCGACCCATTCCAGGTCCGGCATGAGGAGGAGGAGGTCCTCCTCGGAGAAGACCGATCGTCGGGGGCGGTCGAGCGGGAACACGGCGGCGTCCGGCATGGGCTCGGGCGGCTCGAGGCGGCCGGCCAGTTCGAGCCAGCGCTTTTCGGGGAGCGCCGGCGCCTCTACGGGTCGAGGGGGGCGGGCGGCGAGCGCGAAAACGAGGGCGAGAGCCAATACGAAGGCAATGAAGAGGCCCAAGGCGAACAGGAGAACCGGTCGCTCCCTGAGTCCCGAAACGCCTTCCTTGAGGAGCTCGCCCGGTTTCACGCGGACGCTCTTGAGGGCGTCCGCGGCGACATGGGCCGCGTCGTCGTCGTATCCGAGCGCGGAGACCGCCGCGTCGTCGTCATTCGCCGGAGGCGGGGCTTTCGCGTCCTTCGAGAAGCGGGCGCGGACTTCCTTCGCGTAGCGTCCCGCCGCCGCGAGCAATTTCGCGGGTCCGTTCCCCGAAGGAGCCTTGCCGGCCATCTAGCTCTGTCCCTCTCCGTCGGCGGAGTCGTCGTCTTCGTCGTTCCCGTCGGATCCGATATCGGCCTCACGGGGCTCCGTGCCGGTTTCCGGGTCGGGAAGCGGCT
Source organism: Spirochaetota bacterium (assembly GCA_022703215.1). Lineage (GTDB taxonomy): Bacteria > Spirochaetota > Spirochaetia > Treponematales > UBA12059 > JAFGNN01. The sequence goes on from JAKLEE010000167.1 coordinate 1,091, forward strand.
CCGACACGGGGTCCGGGAAAGCGCCGTCCGCGATGCCCGGGGCCGATGCGGCGTCGTCGAGGCCGAGCGAGAGCTCGCGGCCGTCTTCCCAGGGCACCTCCTCCTCGTCCTCCATGGCCACGATGGGCTTGGGCGGGACGATGGGCGCGCCGTCGGAGCGCTCGAGGCGCATGGCGATGGCCTTGGTGACGCCGGATTCCTCCATGGTCACGCCGAGCAGGGCGTCGGCGCCGGTCACCGTCTTCTTGTTGTGCGTGATGACGATGAACTGGCTCATGCGGCCGAACTCGCGGAGCAAGGTGACGAAGCGCACGACGTTCTGCTCGTCGAGGGCCGCGTCGATCTCGTCGAGGAAGCAGAAGGGCGAAGGCTTGACCATGTACGTGGCGAAGAGGAGGCCGATGGCGGTCATCGACTTCTCGCCGCCCGAAAGCAGGCTGATGGCCTCGAGGCGCTTCCCGGGCGGCTGGGCGTAGATCTCGATGCCCGACTCGAGCACGTGGTCCGGGTCGACCATGCGGAGCTCGCCGCGGCCGCCGCCGAAGAGCCTCCGGAAGAGGTTGTGGAAGTTCTTTTTGATCTTGTTGTAGGTCTCGAGGAAGAGCTCGGCGCTCTCGGCGCGGATCTCCGCGGTGATGCGCTTCAGGTCCTCGCGCGCCTTCTCGAGGTCCGCGAGCTGGGTCGAGAGGAAGTCGTAGCGCTCCTTGACCTCGGCGTACTCCTCGACGGCCATCAGGTTCACCGAACCGAGGTCCTTGAGCTTCGCTCGCGCGGCGGCGAGCTTCTCGCGGATGTCCGCCATCGGCGTGCGGAGCTCGTACATGCGCTCCTCGAACTCGACGAGTTCCCGCGAGTACTGCTCGCGGAAGTTGTCCTTGACGTTGCGGATCTCGGTCTCGACCTGGGCGAGACCCATGTGGAGCCGCTCGAGCTCGGACTGGACCTGGCCGAGCCGTTCCATCCGCTTCCGGAGCTCGCCCTGGCGGTTCGAGAGCTCGGAGTTGCGGAGCGCGATGTCCTTCTCGAGCTTTTCGAGCGCCGCGGTCAGCTCGCGGCCCTTTTTCTCGATCTCGGCGATCTCCTCGTCGAGGTCGGAAAGGCGCTCCTCCGCCTCGGCGTGGCGCTTTTCCTCGAGCCACGCCTCGTTCTCGAGCTCGCGGAGCATGGCCTCCTGCGCGGCCACCTCGCGGCGCAGGAGGGCGAGGCTCTCCTCGGCGGCCTGGGCCTGGGTCTGGATGCGGATGCGGTTGCCGCGGAGCTCCTCGAGGGTCTTGCGGTACTCGTCCACCTTGAGCGCGAGCTCGCGGTTCTCCTCGCGGCGGCGGGCCATGTCGGCGCGGCGCGAGGCCACTCCCTCGGCGATCTTCCGGATGCGCTCGTCCGCGCTCCGCTTCTTGGTGATGATGCCCTCGGGCGAGAGGAACTCGTCGAGGAAGGCCGGGCTCGTGGCCTTGTAGCGCGCGAAGCGCTCGCGGAGCTCGAGGCTCTGCGCCGCGGTCTCGTCGAGGGCGGCGCGCGCGCGGCGGAGCAGCTCCCGCGCGGCGTCGGATCCCACGTCGCGGAGCTTTTCCAGGTCGTCGAAGAGGGCCGCGCGACCCTCGAGCCGGGCCACGATGCCGGCGACGAGCGCGTCGATGGCGTCCTCGGCGGCGCGGCGCTCCTGGGCGGAATAGCCGGTCTCCTTGAGGCGGGCGTCGAGCTCGGCGACGATGTCCTCGGTGATGGCGTCCAGCTCGCGCTGGGCCTCGCCGCGCTCGAGGTCGAGCTTGAGGATCTCGGCCTCGGCCTTGACGACGGCGGCCTCGTTGTCCTTGATGCGTCCGTCGGCGACGGCGATGTTCTCCTCGAAGGAGGCGACGTTGCGGTCGATCTCGGCGAGGCGCCCCTTGACGGAGCGGAGCTCGCCCTCCTTCTCGTCGACGTCCTCGCGCAGGCCCTCGAGACGTTCGGAAACGCCCTTGGCGCGGAGCCGCGCCTGGTCGGCCTTGGCCTTGGCCTCGGCGACGCGCTCCACGAGGAGCTTCCGCTCCTTTTCCTTGCCGGCGCGCTCGACCGCGAGGCCGTACACGGTCTTCTGGTGCTCGACGAGCGTGGCCTCCATCGAGTTGACCACGTCGAGGCTCTCCTCGAGAGTCTGGTTGATGGCGTCGATCTCGCCCTTCACCTTGTCGCGCTCGCGGGTGCGGTGACCGACCTCCTCGTCGCGGCGCGCCTTCTCGTCGACGAACTGGCGCAGCTTGAGGAGATGGAGGTCGAGCTCGGACTCGAAGACCTGGTCGCGAAGGCCGCGGTAGGCGAGCGTCTTGTCCGCCTGGGTCTTGAGGGTGTCGTGGCTGCGCTTTACCTCGCCGAGGATGCCCTGTACCTGGCGCAGGTTCTCCTCGGTGCGCGCGAGCTTCTGCTCGGCTTCCTTTGAACGCACCTTGTGCTTGGTGATGCCCGCGGCCTCCTCGAAGAGGTAGCGGCGCTCCTCCGGTTTCGAGGAGAGGATCTGGTCGATGCGGCCCTGTTCCATGACGGAGTAGGCGCTCTTGCCGATGCCCGTGTCCCAGAAGAGCTCGCGGATCTCCTTGAGCTTGGCCGGTTGTCCGTTGAGCAGGTACTCGCTCTCGCCGGAGCGGTAGAGGCGGCGCTTGATCTGGACCTCGGGCAGGTCGATGGGAAGCCGGCCCGTCTCGTTCGAGATGGTGAGCGTGACCTCGGCCACCGAGAGCGGTTTCCGCGTCTCGGTCCCGTTGAAGATGATGTCTTCCATGCTCTCGGCGCGGAGGCTGCGGGCCGACTGCTCGCCGACCACCCACTTGATGGCGTCGACGACGTTGGACTTGCCGCAGCCGTTCGGGCCGAGCAGGGCGGAGATGCCGTCGGCGAACTCGATGCGGGTCCGGTCGGCGAAGCTTTTGAAGCCGAAAATTTCGAGGCTTTTCAGGAACACGGGTCACCCTCGGGGACAGAGCTCTGCGGGAAGGGCGCATCGTAGCACGCCGCCCCCCGCCCCCGCAAGACTACCCTTAAATCCTTTTAACAGAATGAATACCACGGAGACACGGAGACACGGAGACAAGAGGGAGAAGAAACCGGGGGGAAAATTTCAGCCTTGATCCCATATCGCCCCTCTCACGCCCTCCTCACTCCCCGTCTCCGTGTCTCCATTGTTGGAATTACCCTACTTGAGTACTCCAAGTTCCTTGCCGGCTTCGGCGAAGGCATGGACCGCGGCGTCGATCTGCTCCGTCGTGTGGGCGGCGCTGATCTGCACCCGGATGCGCGCCTTGCCGCGCGGCACCACGGGGAAGCTGAAGCCGATGACGTAGACGCCCTTTTCGAGGAGGCGGTCGGCCATCGCGTGCGCGAGCTTCTCGTCATAGAGCATGACCGGCACGATGGGATGGACGCCCGGCCGGATATCGAAGCCGGCGGCCGTCATCTTCTCGCGGAAGCGCCTGGTGTTCGCCTCGAGCCTGTCGCGGAGCTCCGTGCTCTTGGTGAGGAGCTCGAGCGCCGCGAGGGTGCCGCCCACGATGCTCGGCGCCAGGGTGTTCGAGAAGAGGTAGGGCCGCGCCTTCTGCCTGAGGTACTCGACGATCTCCTTCCGCGCCGCCACGCAGCCGCCCGAGGCGCCGCCTAAGGCCTTGCCGAAGGTCGTCGTGATGATGTCGACGCGGCCGCCCACGCCCCGGTACTCCCAGGTGCCGCGGCCCTTCGCGCCCGTGAAGCCGGTGGCGTGGCTGTCGTCCACCATGACGAGGGCGTCGTACTTCTCCGCGAGGTCGCAGATGGCCGCGAGGTCCGCGATGTCGCCGTCCATCGAAAAGACGCCGTCCGTGGCGATCATGCGGAACTTCGCGTCCTTCGCCTCTTTCAGGCAGCGCTCGAGGCCCTTGGCGGTCTTGCCCGTGTCGGGGTCGGTCTCCTCCACGTCGCCCAGGTCGCCGTGCTTCCAGATCCAGCGCTTCGCCTTGCACAGCCGCACGCCGTCGATGATGGACGCGTGGTTCAGGCTGTCGGTGATGATGGCCGATTCTTCGTCGAGCAGCGGCTCGAATACGCCGCCGTTCGCGTCGAAGCAGGACGAGAAGAGGATGCAGTCCTCCGTCCCCAGGAACTCCGCGACCGCCTTCTCGAGCTTCTTGTGCAGGTCCTGCGTCCCGCAGATGAAGCGCACGCTCGAAAGCCCGTAGCCGCGCCCGTCGAGCGCCGCGCGCGCGCCCGAGACCACCGCCGGATGGTTCGAAAGGCCGAGGTAATTGTTGGCGCAGAAGTTCACCACTTCCTTGCCGTCGGAGGTGCGGATCAGCGCGCCCTGCGGCGTCGCGATCACCCGCTCGTTCTTGTAGGTCCCGTCGGCACGGATGGCCGCGAGCTTCTTCGTCAAATCGTCCTTCAGGGCGCCGTACACCTCTGTCCCTCCATTGGAAGCTGTCGCGACGATGATACACCCGTTTCCCGCGAGGGCCAATGGAAGAAGAGCACCACGGAGTCACAGGGGCATGGAGGGAA
>JAKLEE010000168.1 GCA_022703215.1 Spirochaetota bacterium
AGGGCCACGCCGCTGGGCGTGCGGCGGTCGCACAGGCCGGCGGCGATCAACGCCTGCGGGACGGCGCCGGTGGCCAGCACCACCCAGCGCGCATGCAGCTTGCGCGGGCCGTCGGGGGTGTGGACCGTGGCGCCGACCACGCGGCTCTCGAGACCGGCGCCGAGGCCGGAATCGTAGACCGCGCTGTCGTTTTCTACCGTCGCCACGATCTTGGTGTTGAGGTAATGGGAATTGTCGGCGGGGAGTCCCGTGCCGGTGCGGACCATGGTCGCCGCCTTGAGCACGTTGACGCGACCGTAGCCGAAGTCCTCGTCGAAGCCGGCCGCGCCCTTGTCGTCGGCGGTCAGCTCGAGCACGCGCTTGACCTGGTAGGGCGTCAGCGTCGGGTCGAAGGAGAGCAGGTAGCCGACCATGCCGGTGACGAAGGGCGTGGCCATCGAGGTGCCGCTCATCCACTGGTAGTCGCTGGAACTCCAGGCGGGATCCTGCCAGTCGAAGCCGCCGTTGCCGACGGAAACGATATCGTAGCCCGGGGCCGACACGCTGATCCAGTGACCGGTGTTCGAGAAGTGGACCTTCTCGTCGCGGCCGTTGGTGGCGCCCACCGCCAGCACGCCCTGGTACGAGGCGGGGAACTGGGCCATGCGCATGCCGTCGTTGCCCATGGCCACGACCGGCAGCACGCCCTGTTCGAGCGCGTAGTTGATCATCTCGAGCTCGAAGGAGCCCGCGTACGAGCCGCCGAGCGACATGTTGACCGGGATGGTGGCCTGGGTCAGGCGGCCGGCGAGGCGCTCGGCCTCGACGTAGGCGGCCAGGTCGCCGAGCGCGCCGTAGACGGACCAGTCCGCGCCGGAGCCGGACTCGGCGTCGGCGAAGCACTTGTACGAGATGACGCGCGCGTTCTTCCAGGCGACGCCCGTGACGCCGACGCCGTTGTCGCCGAGCGCCAGCATGGTGCCGGCCACGTGGCTGCCGTGCGCCTCGTCGTCCCAGTTTTCGCCTTCGGGGATGGTGACGAAAGGCGCGCCGTCGCCGATCCAGGTCATGGTGCCGTCGGCCGCCTTGTTGAAGGCGCTCTTGGCGTAGACGATGACCGACGCGTCGGGGGTGAGCTCGTTGCCGTCGAGGTCGCCCCAGAAGTCCTCGTGGGTCCAGTTGATGCCGGTGTCGATGACGGCCATGAGCACCGTGGCGGCGCCGTAGTCGTTGCCGCCGGAAGCGACGGCCTTGTACGAGTCGAGCGCCTTGGTGATGCCGAGCGAGTAGAGGCTGAACTCGCCGCGGGGGTCGGAGGAGAGGTCGCCGGTGGTTATCAGGCGCTCGGTGGCGTCGACCTTCTCGACCGGCAGGACGCGCTTCGAGACGAGCTCGGGCTCGGCCCAGAGCACGCCGCGGGTGACGCGGAGCGAGTTGATGGCCTTGACCATCGAGCCCTCGGCCACGCGGAGGCGGTAGAAGTCGCCCTCGATGCCGGGGAAGCTCACGGTCGACGCCACTTCGGCGCCGAGGCGCGCGAAGCGGGCGGCGTCGAAGCCGGGGACTGCCTTGACGATGACGGAGCCGTAGTTGACGGCCGGATTGGCGGCCAGGGCCGCGTCGGTGCTGTCGCCGTCGACGATGACGACGTTGAGCCCGCTTTCCTGGGCCGGCCCGAGAGCCGGCTGGAGGAGGGGCATGCCGCAGCTTCCGAGAAGGAGCGCGGCGGCCAGGATTCCCAGCAGTTTCTTCATCTTCGTTGCTCCTTTTCTCACTCGGCCGCGGTCGCCACGAATTCGAAGCGGCCGTTGGCGGTGTCGGCGCCTTCCGAGTACCCGTCGACGTACGACTTGGAGATGCCTCCGGCAAAGGCCTTCTCGAACCAGGCGGGGTGTCCGGCGGACAGGTCGCCGATGATGTCCCATTCGTAGGCGGTGCCGGCCGTGTACTCGATGGGCGCACCGGTTATCAAGTTGGTCTGGTAGATGAAGGCGGCGTATCCGCCGTACAGGAAGGTTATGGTCCCTGCGGTGAAATCGAGAATGTTTCCGCTCGGCCCGAGGTTGAGCCAGGCGCCGGTGTACGCGTTCAGAGCTTCGAAAACGGAGGTGCCGAAGTTGTAGCGGAATTTTCCGTAGTACGCGTAGGGACCGGCCTTCTCGTTGACCGTCAGGGCGAAGTAGAAGAAGTCCGCCTCCGCGGAGTTCCAGAGGCTCGGGTCGCTGATGGAGAAGGTATACTGGGGTCCGAAGGGGTAGCCGTCGATATCGACGCCGAACGAAACCGTGCTCCGGTTGCTCGGGCTGACCAGGCTCGCCGAGACCGGGGCCATGACCTTGGCGCCGGCGCTGCCGGAGAGCGGCGTGTCGGCGGCGTCGGTGAAGACCCTGACCTTGTAGAAGTAGGTCGTGCCTTCCTCGAGTCTGCTGTCTGCGTCGAAGTAGGTGTGGACTCCGCCCGAGCCGGTGGAGAGGTAGCCGTAGTTCTGCGTGCCGACGCTCGTGAAGCTGACGCCGCCGTCGCCGGAGCGGAGCACCTCGAAGCCGCGGATCTGGACGTCCGCGGAGGCTCCGTCCACCACCTTGAAGGTGAGCTGGGCGCGGTAGCTGACGTCGGTCGTGCCGAGGAAAGGATCGAGCGCCATGATGGAGACGCCGCCGTCTTTGCCGAAGAAGCCGCGGCTGACCGGGTAGGAGCGGATGTCGACGAGCAGGTCGCTGACCGTCGCGGCGGAGAGGTCGGCGCCCGCGCCGTTGGCCACCAGCTCGATGGGGAACGCGATCTCGTAGCGGTTGTTGGCCACGTCGTAGGCGACGAGGTCGAGCGTGTGCGTGCCGCCCGAGTACTCGGCGTCCGTGAGATCGAAGAGGAAGGTGCTGTTGACCGGATGCGTGGCCATCGTGTCTTCGTCGAGGTTGTCGCCGGTGCCGAGCAGGATGCCGTCGATGCCGTTGAAGGTGGTCGGCATGCGGTCGAAGTCGAGCTTGGCTCCGAAGCCGGACCAGGCAGTGGCCTCGAGGCCGTTAGCCGCGACGAGGTCGGCGATCAGGTAGGTGGTGCCCGAGGTGTCGAGGGGCAGACTCGGATCGAGGGGAGCCATGTCGGAAAGGTCGTCAAGCCTCGAGACAAAGAGCCCGAGCGAGAGCGGCGCCAAGGCGGGCTTCTCGATCATGCCGAGCTTCTGGTTGACCAAGGTGATCTCATTGGCGGCCGCAGTATCGACGTAGACGCCTTCGCGCCTCGATTGGGCCTGGCCGGCCTTGGTGCTGACGATCGAGTAGGTCCTGTCGGGCTCAAGTCTGAGTATGGCGCGGCCGGCGACCGAGGTGGTCGTGCCGGCCACGGCGCCTGCGGCGTCGAACGCCTGGATGGTGACTCCACCGACCAAGGTCCCATTGATCGACTCGACCACCAGGAAGCTTACCGGGACGGTGGTGTCGACCGGATCGGTCGGCTGCGGGCAGCCCGCGAGCGCGAGCAGCGCCACCGCGGCGGCCAGGAATAGTCGCATCCTTTTCACATGTTCCTCCTTGTGACTTTCCATGGATGCTGGAATTTGGAGGACAGGGTAGGGTGGCGGAGTGGTGGCGTCAACCGAAATGCCGAGGCCGAGGGCGCTGCGGGCCATTTATCTACCATGAATGTCGGATCGGGGTTGCGGTACTTCCGATAAAACCGGTTTGCTCGCGATCGCGGCACGATCGAGACGCGGGTTTCGATAATTCTTGATTTTTCCACTAATTATTCAGGCTCGCGAAGCGCCGTGATTCCTCGAAAATCTCGAAACCCGTGGATGCCCGGAAGTCAATGAACATTCGCTCGGTCATAAGCGTTCGCGTATCGGAAGCTTTCGCCCGTCACCGGGCCGCTGGCGGCGACCGAGCGCCGCGAAGGCGGCCCCCGGAGGCGCGCAACGCGAGCTGCCGGGCTTGGGCCGCGTTTTCCCCATTCCACAATTCCCCAGGATCAAGTCGGGCTCAGTCCCGGTTCCGCTGCCCCGCTCCGGCTCCGCGCCGGACTCCGCGCTTGCGGTCGCGGCGGATGCGCCCTAGACTGTCCCCATGAGCATCAGATTGTGGTCCGAAGGGGCGGCCGGCGAGGTGACCGGGTCGAAGCACGTGCTCGAGGTGGACGGACGGCGCTGCCTCGTGGATTGCGGGGCCTTCCAGGGGCCGCGGGCGGAGAGCGACCGGAAGAACCGCCAGCTCGTGCCGGACCCCGCGGGCATCGACTCGGTGGTGCTGACCCACGCGCACTTCGACCACTGCGGGCTCCTGCCCCTGCTCGTCAAGCGCGGCTTCGAGGGCAACATCCACTCCACGCCCGCGACGCGCGACCTCGCGAGCATCGTCATGATGGACTCGGCGCGCATCCAGGCGCGCGACGCCGACTACCTTTCGCGCCAGGCGCAGAAGAAGGGCCAAAAGTTCGACTGGACGCCGCTCTATTCCGAGGGCGACGCGGTCAAGGCCACGAGCCAGTTCATGACCGTCTCGTACAACCGTCCCTTCCAGGTCGGGGACGGGCTGCGCTGCGAGTTCTTCGACGCGGGGCACATCCTCGGCTCCGCGACCGCGCTCATGGACGTCAAGGACGCTTCCGGCGCTAACACGCGCATCTGCTTCTCGGGCGACCTCGGGCGTCCCGGCAAGCCCATCATCCGCGATCCGGCGCCGATTCCCGACGTGGACTACCTGGTGATCGAGGCGACGTACGGCGACCGCCGGCACGACCCGACCGCCGACGCCCTCGAGCGCCTCGCGGACGAGGTCAACCAGGTCGCCAAGCTCGGCGGCAAGCTGGTCATTCCCGCCTTCGCCATCGAGCGCACGCAGGAGCTGATCTGGTATTTCCACGTGCTCGCCGAGCAGGGCCGCATCCCGCCCATTCCGATCTGGGTCGACTCGCCCATGGCCATCAACGCCACCACGGTCTTCCAGATCCATCCCGAATGCTACGACGAGGAGACCAACGAGGCCTTCGTCAAGCACCACAAGAATCCCTTCGGCTTCAACCAGCTCAAGTTCTCGAACACGGTGGACGAGTCGAAGGCCATCAACGCCGCGCGCGGCCCCATGGTCGTCATATCGAGCGACGGCATGTGCGAGGCCGGCCGCATCCAGCACCACCTGATCCACACCATCTCCGGCGCGGACAACGCCATCCTGATCGTGGGCTACATGGCGCACGGCACCCTCGGCCGCCGCATCCGCGACGGGGCCAAGGAGGTGCGCATCCACGGCGACCTGTTCCAGGTCAGGGCCCGCGTCGAGGCGGTGGACGCCTTCAGCGCCCACGCCGACTACGTCGAGGCCTGGGAGTGGATGAGCCGCCTCGACCTGTCGCGGCTCAAGAAGGTATTCCTGGTCCACGGCGAGGAGGAACCCACGGAGACCTTCCGGAAGTACCTGCTCGGCAAGGGCGTCAAGGCGGTGCAGGTGGTCAAATACGGCGAGCGCTACGACCTGGTCTGAACGGAAGCCCGGAAGCGCGTCGGGGCGCGCTTTTTCCGCCCCCGCCCCCGTTGACACGATCCGCGCGCGTCGCTAAACTGCCAACGCTTTCGGGGGTGTAGCTCAGTTGGCTA
>JAKLEE010000169.1 GCA_022703215.1 Spirochaetota bacterium
CCGGCGCGGACGAGGCGGGTCGATCGCGGATCGAAATGGCCGCCCGCGCCTTGACGGGTTTCGGTTCCAGAACGCGTCCTCTGGTCCTGGTCGCAGGGGACGCCGAACGGGCCGCACAGCCACTGCATGAGCTCTTCCTGGCCCTCGCGGTGGAGGCGCGGAGAACTGCCTTCTACGGCATCGCCTTCCACGGCGACGCGCAAGCGCCTGACTGGCATACCCTGGCGCAAAGCCGGGGCGGAGCGGCGACTCGGCTTGATGGGTAGTGTCTTCCCCGAGTCGCCGCGTCGCGGCCCGAGCCTCGCTTCAGCAGGCCCTGAGCAACAGCTTGCCGGCGACGGCGCGGAGCTCGGCGCGGGCGGAATTCGGGGGTAAGCGGTCGATCTCTTTCAAGGCGCGCTCGGTGTAGCGCGCAGCTTCCGTCCTCGCGGCTTCGACCGCGCCGGAATCGCGCACCAGGTCCACCGCGCGGCGTACGGTTTCCTCGGCGTACGGCGGCTTGGCCAGCAGTGCATCGAGTTCCGCCCCGCGGGTCGAGCGCGCGACGATGAGCGGCAGGGTACAGACGCCCTCCGCGAGGTCTCGGCCGAGGGGCTTGCGGACGGTCTCCTCGCAGCCCTCGAAGTCGAGCACGTCGTCGATGATCTGGAAGGCCATGCCGATATCCCAGCCGGCGCGGCGCAGGCGCTCGGCCGTACGCGGCGTGACCTTGGACTCCGAAGCGCCCGCGTGGAAGGCGAGCGAGAAGAGGAGGGCGGTCTTGCCGGCCACGCGGCGGAGGTACTCCCGGCGGCCGATGGAGAAATCGTAGGCGCCGAAATCCTGGCGCACCTCGGCGACGCAGATGTCCTCGACCAGCCGCGCGAGCAAGCGCGCGTTGGCCGGGCTGGCGGATTCTGAGGCCAGGCGGAAGCAGCGCGCGAGCAGGAGATCGCCGGAAAGCACCGCGACGGTTTCGCCGTGGCGCGCGTGGACCGTCGGGACGCCGCGGCGGGTGAGCGCGCCGTCTATCACGTCGTCGTGGATGAGCGTGGCCGTGTGGAGCAGCTCGATGGCGGCGGCCAGGCGGGTGATGTCGGGGCGCTTCGGCTTGCCGAAACGCGAGGCGAGCAGGAGGAAGGCGGGCCTGAGCAGCTTGCCGCCGCCGGCGACCAAATCGGATACGGCGTCGGATGCGGGAAAGTCGTCGCGGCGCGCGATTTCGGCCATGACGCGGCGCACCTCGGCCAGGTCATTCGAGAGCTCGGGATGTTCGTTCCAGAAGTCGGTCATGCGGTACTCGTTGGAGGGTCGGAATGAAAGGCGGGCCGCCCGCGTGGGCGGCCCGCCGGTCGCAATTTTATCGAAGGAAGCGGATCACTTCGAGGGGTCATCCCCGTAGAAGTGCCACTTGCGGGCGAACTTCGTACCGTTCCACCAGCGCTTCAGGAAGGGAACGACCCAGACGTCGAAGCCGAAGGCGCGTCCGGCGCCGCCCATCATCAGGATGCCCGCGAACACGAACCAGAGCTGGTCCCAGGCGAACATGCCGGAGAAGGTGAAGATGAAGCACATGCCGATGCTGGCCACGGCCGCCACCCAGGTGAAGAGGCCGCCGAAGAGCGCCAGGCCGATGCCGATCTCCATGGCGACGATCATGAGCTGGAAGGCCTGGAAGGGCAGGAAGGCGAAGATGCCGTCCATGAAGGTCTGCCGGAACCAGGTGACGAAGCCGGAGTCGTAGGGGATGATGGCCTGGGTCAGGTCCCAGACCTTGCCGAAGGCTTGCGTGGCGCCTTCGGCGACGGCCTCGGCGCCCTCGGCCACCCACTCGCTGGCGGCGGCGACCGCTTCGGCCGCGGGTTCGACCCACGCGCCTGAAGCGGCGGCGGTGGCCTCGACGGCCGCCTCGGCGCCTTCGACCCATTCGGCCGAGGCGGCGCTGGTGGCTTCCGCGGCCTTCTGGCCGGCCTGCACGACGCCCTGCGAGAACATCCAGCCGGACTTGGAGCCGGAGCCCCAGGCCAGCCAGCCTTCGCCGATCTTGTTGACGCCCTCGAACACCCACATGAGGCCGAGCCACATGCGCAGGAGCAGCGGCCAGTAGCCGCGGACCTTGTAGGAAGCGAAGGAGCCGATGAAGGAGCGGCCGTTCTTCATGTCGAGGAACTCGTGCTTGACGTATTCCCAGACCTGGTTGACGCCCGCGATGTTGAGCAGGTACCAGCAGTTGATCATGTGCTTCATCGCCATGGCGATGAAACCCTTGGACTTCATGCCGCCGGCGTTGGCAACCGCGTAGCGGCCGCCGATCGACACCATGAAGCCGTGGAAATTGGACTTGAACTCGTGGCGCTTGCCCGTGCCTTCGATCTCTTCGATGATGTTGGCGGCCGCGACCTCGGCGGTCTGGTGGGCAGCCTCGACGATCTGCGGAACCGGCTTGCCGTCCTCGAGCAGGAAGGCGTTGTCGCCGGCGACATAGACGCCCGGATGCCCGACGGCGCCCATGCCGGAGTCGGCCTGGAGCCGGCCGCGGCCGCGTTCGGCCTTGGCCAGCCCGAGGCCGGCCGCGAAGGACGAACCGGAGACGCCGCAGGTCCAGATGAAGGTCTCGGTCTCGATGGCGCCCTTGTCCTTGAGGAGCACCTTGCCCGGCTCGGCGCCGACGATGGGCGTGTTGAGCATCATCTCGGCGCCGTGCTTCGCGAGGTACTTCTCGGTGGCCGCGCGCAGCGGCTCCTCGAGGATGGGCAGGATGGAAGGCAGGGCCTCGACGTTGACGATGCGGACTTCCGACCTGTCGATGTGGTGCTTGCGGCACATGACATCGCGGTGCTCGACGAGCTCGCCGAACATCTCGATGCCGGTGAAGCCCGCGCCGGCGACCACGAAGGTCAGGAGCCTGCGGCGCTTGTCCGGATCGGGCTCGGCGGCGGCGCGGGTCCATACGTCCTCGACGTGGTTGCGGAGCTTCATGGCGTCGTCGAAGGACCAGAGCGAGAAGGAGTTCTCCTTGACGCCGGGGATGCCGAAAAACTCGGGCTGGGCGCCGAAACCGACGACGAGGTAGTCGTAGGCGTATTCGCCGCGCGCGGTCCTGACGACCTTCTTCTCGAGTTCGACGCCGGTGATGGTGTCGAGGACGACGTCGATCTTCTTGGTGGCGAAGATCTTCCGGAATGGAACCTGGACCGACTCGGGCTCGGTGCGCCAACCGGCGACCTCGTGGAGCTCGGTCATGAGGGTGTGGAAGGGAAGCTTGTCGATGAGCGTGATCTTCACGTCATCGCGCTTGCGGAAGCGCTTCTCCAGGATCTTTCCCGCCCAGACGCCGGCATAGCCGCCGCCGAGGATCAGGATCCGCTTCTGGTCTGCCATATGGACTCCTCTCGAGTATCGATGCCGAAGCGTGGTATAGATTTTGGACATTGCGTATATTGAAGGAAGAATCGAGCAGGGTCAAGTGCCTATTTTATATATAAAAAATGATTCTGTATTGAGAATATCATATATAGCGGTCATTTGGACCGATGGAGGAACGAATGCGAGGGGACTGGATCGAGATTTTCGGAACCGCGGCCTCGGCCGTGGTCGCCGTCTCGCTCACCATGAAGAACATCAAGCGGCTCCGCGTCTTCAACCTGGTCGGCGCCGCCGGCTTCACCGTCTACGGCATCCTGATCGGCGCCCTGCCCGTCTGGATCCTGAACCTGTTCATCGTGCTGATAGACGCCTGGTACCTGTACCGGATGGGCGCCACGCGCTCGGCCTTCGACACCCTCGAGGTCGATCTGGCCAGCTCGGACTACGCGAAGCTCTTCCTCGACCATTACGCGAAGGACATCGCGCGCTTCGAGCCGGGTTTCAGCCGCGAGAGCGCCGCCGGCCATACCGCGGAATTCATCCTGCGCGACATGGTGCCGGTCAGCATCGTCGTCTGGAAGCGCGCCGCCGACGGCCGCGTCGAGATCGCCCTCGACTACGCGGCCCCGAGCTGGCGCGATTTCAAGAACGCCGAGTACTGGTTCGCGAGCGTCGGCCGGCGCCTGTCCGGAGGCAAGCCCACGGTCTTCGTGGCCAGAACCGCGGTGGCCGAGCACGCCCGCTACCTCGAGCGCATGGGCTTCGCGCCGGGTGTGGCGGGCGCGGACGGACGTCGCGAATACTCGATGCGCCTGGAGCCTCGGGCTTCCGACTGAGGAAGGGTACGGATCGCGCTTCACAGACGCTCCCGGGGAAGCTATATTCCACGCACGGGCGGCAGCCGGACGGCGATCCTGCGGCGCCGCGGACCGCTTGCGAACCCGCATCCCCGGCGCCATCGAGCCCTGAATCCGCGGACCCTGGCTTCCGCGCATCCTTTCGCCACGAGAGACCCAGCATGGATATCGATGATTTCGGGCTTCCGCCCGCAGTGAGCGCGGCCGCGAAGGCCGTCGGATACGGATCGATGGCGAAGCACGCCGAGGCGGTCGCCGCGCTCGCCTTCGGGGAAGGCCGGAACCTGCTTGTCGCTTCCAGGCTCGGACCGGGCGGCGAGGCCGCCTGGCTCCTGCCTCTGTTCCGCTGGATAAGCGGCGGAGACGGTCGCCGGGCCCTCGCGGTCGTCGCCGCGGACGAGCAGGTCGGGGGCGTCCTGGACAAGGTCCGTGCCCTGTCGCACGCGGCGGGCGTCGAGGCCACCGCGCTGGGACGCATAGCCGACGCGTCGGACGCCGACGCCCCCGTCGTGGTCTGTTCCGCCCCGACGCTTGCAATCCGGCTGGACGGCGGGGCTTTCCCGACCGACGGCTTCGGACTCGTCGTCGCGCTGGACGCCGAACGCCAGCCTGTCGATTCGCTCGCCCTCCTGGCGGGCCCCGGCTCGGACACGGCCTCCCGTCGCGTCCTCGTGTTCTGCGAACGACCGGTACCGGAAGCCCGCGCCGTCGCCGAGGCCCTCGCTCCGGAATTCCGCGACCTCGAGCTGGAGGCCGGCGCCCAACGGGCCCGGACGGCTCCCTGCAGGATCCTGCGCTCGCCCGCGGCCGACAAGGCCCGGCTCGCCGTCGGACTCCTCAACGCGGCCCGGGGCGGTCCGGTCGCGGTGCTGTGCAACCTCGGGGCGACGGCGCGCGAACTCCACGCCGCGTTGCGCGCTTCCGGCGTCGCGGCGAGGCTGGTGGAGGAGGGCATCCGCCGCGGCCACGCGCTGGAACTGCTGCGCGGCGCGCAGGGCTCGACCACCGCCTTCATCATGACCGACGCCCAGGTCGCCGCCTTTCCTCCCGGGGTGTTCCCGCTTGTGATCGACTACGACCTGCCCCTCGAAGGCGAGCCCTGGCTGGCGCGCTCGGGCCTGCTCGACGCGGAGGCGCCGGGCGCGGAGGTGGTCGGCATAGCCTGCGAACGCTACGATTTCGGACTTCCGGCCATCGAGCGGGTGCTCGGGGCGAGCCTCCCGGTGCTCGACGCCGATCCTTCGCTCTTCGCCGCCCTTCCCGCGCGCGAGGCCGCGCTCGAGGCGAAGGAGAAGGGAAAAGGGAACGAGGGGATTTACTGCGGCGCCGCGATCGAGCTGCCCGACGGAAGCATCGTCACCGGAA
>JAKLEE010000017.1 GCA_022703215.1 Spirochaetota bacterium
GCCTGGATCCTCGCCGGGCACTCACTCGGGGGGCGCTATGTCGCGGAGATGGCCCTCGGGCGTCCCGGGCGCGCGAAGGCCCTCGTCCTGGCCGCCGCCGCCGTCGAAGTTCCCGGGGATGCTCCGCTCCTTCCGCGCGGCGTGCCCTGGTATTTCCGTGTGCCAGGCGTCCGCGCCCTCGCGCGTGCCTGGGTCCGCTCGAGGCTCTCGAATCCGCGCAGTTTCGCGGCCATGCAGGCCGAGGCCTACGGCCGCGAGCCCGACGCGGAGGAATTCCTCGGTTATTGGGCTCCGCTCTCCCCGCCCGACGCCCCCGACGCCTTGGTGGCATGGGCCTGGCGCGGTGCGTTCGGTCCGGGACCCGATCCGCGCGCGCTCCGGCTGCCGACCCTGCTGGTCTGGGGCTCGGCGGACGCCTGGGTGCCGCTCGCGACCGGGGAGGCCCTCGCCGCGGCGATACCCGGGGCGCGCCTCGAGGTGCTGGCCGGCGAGGGGCATTGCGTCGTCGAGACCGCGGGAATCGCGGTCGACGCCCTGCTCTTGCCCTGGCTCGAAGCCCTCGATTAGTCGCGGAACAGGGGCAGCTCCACCGTGAAGCGGGTTCCGGTGCCTTCTTCCGAGGCGAAGGAGACCCGTCCGCCGAGGTAGCGCTCGGCGATCAGGCGCATGCCGTAGGTGCCGAAGCCGCGCCCCTTCCCCTTGGTCGAGAAGGCGCGCTCGAATACGCGCTCCCGCACCTCGCCCTCCATGGCGGCGCGGTTGACCGTCCAGAAAAAGCCGCGGGGCTCCTTCCCCGGATCCGGACCCGCGGCCGGGCCCGGGCCGGAGCTTAGACGGGAGCTCGCGGCGGGATCTGCGTCCGGACTCCCGTCCGATCCCGGATCGCCGTCGAAGGGCGGCAGGCGGGTCCCGTAGCCGACCAGCACACGCTCGCCCCGCGCCGAAGCTTCGATGGCGTTCTTGACCATGTTCGCCAAAACCCGCCGGATGAGCGAGCGGTCGACCAGGAGCACGAAGGGCGAGGAGGCGGGGTCCACCTCGAGAGAGATGCCCTTGCCTTCCAGCGGGAAGCGGAAGAATTCGATGAGTGAGCCCACGAGCTCGGCGGCCTCGACCGGCACGGGTTCCACGGTCAGGCTGCGGTCCTCGGCGGCCTGCAGGGCGCGTTGCGACTCGATCTCCTCGACCAGGTGCTCGGCGGCCGAACGGGCCAGCTCGAGGCGCCGCCGCTCCCCGTCCCCGCCCGAGAGCATGGACAGGAGCCCGCGGAGCCCGTGCGCCGTGTTGAGGATGTCATGGTAGAAGACCCGCTCCAGGGTGTCGCGGCGGCGGCTCGCCGAGATGTCGCGGATGGACAGGACGACGAAGCGGCCGTCGCGGAATGAGAAGGGCTTCGACCAGACCGAGAGGTCGAGCGACTCGGGCTTTCCGGTCCCGTCGCGCGTGACGAGGTAATCCTCCTCGTGGAGCTCGCCGTGGAGGGCGTGCGCCATGCCACGGGCCGCGCCGCAGAGGACGCAATGCGCCGCCGTGCCGCAGCCGTCGGGGGCTCCGCGCGAGTGGACGCAGGCGAAGGCTTCGCCGATGCGGAGCCCCCAGGGTTCCGCATCGGCGGGCAACTCGAACAGGTCCAGCGCGGCGCGGTTCGCCCACACGAGCTGGCGCGCTTCGTTCACGACCGCGACCGGGGTCGGGAAATCCTCGAGTATGATGACCGAAGGCGCCTGGAGCAGCAGGGCCCGTTCGGAACCTATCCTAGGCGCTTCATGGCGCTGTTCGGGCGTTGCCCGGTAATCGACGCTCACCTCGAATCCCGCAGGCCGTCCTGATTCGCCCCGCTCGAGGCGCCGCGGGCGCCGGCGGACCGTTTACGCTCGCGGCCTGTTCCTCTATACTAACAGACACGGAGGCCCGCTTTGTCAATCGTCGTCGAGCACGACAAGCGCAAGAAGGACATCCTCGACAAGGCGCTCGACGTCTTCATCGAGGATGGTTACGAGGACGCGACGTTCCGCAAGATCTCCGAGCGCTGCGGCATCACGCGCACCATCCTCTACCTGTACTTCAAGAACAAGCGCGAGATCTTCGCCTTTTCGATCAAGCAGTTCCTCGGCGGCCTCGAGGCTTCCATCCTCGAGGCGGTGGCGGTGGAAGGGAGGGGCGCGGCCGAACGCATCCGCGCGGTCTGCTCCCTCGTGTTCCGCGCCTGCGCGGAGCAGCGCCGCCTGCTGCAGGTCATCCTCGACTACCTCGACGGCGCGCGGAAGGCGGGCTCGGACGTGGAGGAGCGCGTGCGCCGGCGGACCATACGCATGCGCCACATCCTGGCGGGGCTCGTCATCGAGGGCATGCGCTCCGGCGAGTTCGGCAAGGCGTCGGTCCGCGACGTCAACGACGCCCTCTACGCGCTCATCGAGGCGGGCATCTTCCGCACGGTCGTGCTCGGCCGGCCCGAGATCGACGAGCTGGACAAGGCGGTCGGGCGCGTGCTCGCGGGCATCCGGCCATGAGCGCCGAACGCAAGCCCGAATGGCTCCGGGTGCCGCTCCCGACGGGCGAGAAGTGGCGCCGCCTCTCCGGCCTCGTGGAGCGCCGCGGCCTCCACACCGTCTGCGACTCGGCGCGCTGCCCGAACAAGGCCGAGTGCTGGGGCGGCGGCACCGCCACCTTCATGATCCTGGGCGGCAGCTGCACCCGGAACTGCCGTTTCTGCGCGGTGCCCACGGCCCGGCACGGCGACCCCGTGAATCCGGACGAACCCGGCCAGCTCGCGGAGGCGGTCGCCGAGCTCGGCCTCCGTTTCGCGGTGCTCACCAGCGTCGACCGCGACGAGCTGTCCGACCGCGGCGCGGGCCATTTCGCCGCCTGCGTCCGCGCCATCAAGGCGCGCAACCCGGGCGTCGGCGTCGAGGTCCTCTGCCCCGACTTCCGCGAGGGCGAGATCGAAACCGTGCTCGACTCGGGCGTCGAGGTCTTCGCGCACAACGTCGAGACCGTGCCGCGGCTGCAGAAGGTCCGCGACGCCCGCGCCTCCTGGGCGGCCAGCCTGCGCACCCTGGCCCTGGCCGCCGACGACGGCCGCGCCCTCGTCAAGACGAGCCTGCTTCTCGGTCTCGGCGAGCGGGAGGACGAGCTCGACGCCGCCATGGACGAGCTCCGCGCGGTCGGCGTGCGCTCGCTCGTCATGGGCCAGTACCTCCGCCCGACGCCCGCGCAGCTCGACGTGGTCGAGTATCTCGCGCCCGAGGTTTTCGCGCGCTACGCCGAGCTTGCGCGCGCGAAGGGCTTCACGGCGGTGGCCTCCGCTCCGCTCGCGCGGACCAGCTGGCACGCGCGCGAAGGCTACGCGGAAAGCCGCGAGGGCGCGGAGGCCGCGCGGTGACGCGGCCCGCGGACGGGACGGGCCGCTTCGTCGGCAAGATACCCGGCGGCAAGCTGCTCAAGCTCGACGTCGAGTACTCGGGCGGCCGCGTGGCGCGGGTGCGCATACGGGGCGATTTCTTCGCCCATCCGGAGGAAGCCTTCGACCGCGTCGAGGTCGCGCTCCAGGGGGTCGATCCGGCCGACTTTTCCCGCCTGCTCCGCGAGGCCGTCGCGCGCGAGGGCGTCACCATCTACGGAGTCGGCGTCGACGACATCGTCGACGCTTTCGAGAGGGCGAGCGATGCGATTCAGGTTTCTTGAGACCGGGGCGGGCACGGCCGCGTTCAACATGGGCCTCGACGAGGCCGTCCTCGAATCGGTCGCCGCGGGCGTCGCGCCGCCCACCCTGCGCTTTTACCGCTGGGAGCCGCGCGCCGTCTCGATCGGCTATTTCCAGGGTCTCGAGGAGGAGGTCGACCTCGACGCCTGCCGACGCGCCGGGGTCGACGTGGTCAGGCGCGCCACCGGAGGCGGGGCCGTCTACCACGCGGCCGAGCTGACCTACTCCATCGTCGTGCCCGAGGAGCATCACCTCGTCCCGCGCGACGTGCTCGAGTCCTACTGGATACTCTGCCGCGGCGTCATCGAGGGGCTCGGGAGGCTCGGGGTCAAGGCGGACTTCGCCCCCCTCAACGACATCATCTCGGGCGGCCGCAAGGTGTCGGGCAACGCCCAGACCCGCAAGAGGGGTTGCGTGCTCCAGCACGGCACCGTGCTCCTCGAGGTCGATGTGGACGAGATGTTCGGCCTTTTGAAAGTGCCGCAGGAAAAGCTGCGCGGCAAGCTGATCGAGGACGTCAAGCAACGGGTCACCAGCGTCTCGCGCGAGCTGGGGAGGACGGTCGGGTACGAGGAGTCGCTCGACCCGTTCAAGGAAGGCTTCGCGGTCGCCCTCGCGTCCGAGCTCGTGGCCGCGAAACCCTCGGCGCTCGAAATCGAGCGCGCCGCGGAAATCGCCGCGGAGAAGTACGGCAACCCCGCCTGGAACCGCAAGCGCTAGTCCGCGGCGACGTTCGGATCCACGCCGAGCAGCGCGGCCAGCAGGGGCCGCGCGCCGCCGGAGTCCCGCTCAGCTGCGGCCACGGCCTCCGCCTCTGCGAAAGCCCGTTCAGCGATCACCCGCACCTCGAACAGGTCCTCGAGGTCGTCGCGCCACCGGACTATGCGCGCCGCGTAGTCGAGCGTGCTCCGGGGCGTGCCGCCCT
Organism: Spirochaetota bacterium; assembly: GCA_022703215.1. Lineage (GTDB taxonomy): Bacteria > Spirochaetota > Spirochaetia > Treponematales > UBA12059 > JAFGNN01. The sequence continues at coordinate 4,629 of JAKLEE010000017.1, forward strand.
TGCCGACGCGGGTCAGGCCCGCGTTGTAGATGGCCAACGCCGCCACTTCGTTCTTCCCTTGGTCGAGGCAGAAGTCCAGGTGCGCCACGCCGAGCCGGATATTGGTCGGAATGTCGTAGAAATCCGCGGTCGCGAGCTTGGGGAAGCTCTTCGAGTTGAGCTGGAAAAGGCCCCGGTCCACCGAGTCCGCGTTGCGGTTCAAGGCGCGCGGGTTGAAGCGGCTCTCCTCCCACGCCACCGCGAAGGCCAGCGCCGGCGGCACGTCCCGCTTGGCGGCTTCCTCGAGGATCAGGCCGGCGATCTGCGGCGAGCCGGTCAGCTCGGCGAAGAAGCCGGTCACTAGGGCACGGGTAGTCTCGTCCGCGTGGAATTCGGCGATGCGGTCGACCGCGTCGCGCTTGCCGAGCCGTTCGGCCATGCCGCGCGCAGGCAGATCGGCATAACGTTCGTAGATGGCCGGAACCCAGGCCTCGTACTCCTCGGTCGCGCCCGGATCTACCCGGTTCGCGACGAGCAGAGCTATCAGCATCGCCGCCGCCGCAATCGGCGCTATCGGCGCGGGGTGGTGCAGTCTTGGCTTCGTGTCCGTGGGCATGCGGTAGGTGCTCCTGGTGGGGGATAGCTTGATCGGATCGCGGCGGCCGCGAAGTCATGCGGGTTACGAAAACGCTATCGCAATTTTATCCATTCCGTCCATATGGTCAAGCCCCCGCCGCCGAGGCCGGGGATGGGGTGGAGGAGGAGGGGGGGGAATCATGCCGGCCTTCGCCGCCTGCTCGCTCCGACCCTCCTCAAGGGGCCGGCTCCCGAACGCGAACGGTCGGCATCTACGCTTGCGGAGGCCGGTCGGGATCCGCACCCTCATACCCGGCAAGCGACGGCAAGCCTTGAGCGTGACTGCGCAGGGCGGGTCCTGTCGAACGCAAGCACACCCCTCTCACTACCGTTCGGGGGCGCGCTTGCGTTCGCCGCCCGCCGTCCTTCCAAGGTCCGCGAGGCGCTTTGCCGGGTTCATCCCGCTGACGTCGCTTTCCGGGCCGCTCCCGGATGGCCGTAGACCCAAGCCGGTGCGCTTGACTCGGGCAGCTCCGTTGGCGGGTGGGGCTCGCATGACGTCACCCGCGGCTCCGGACGCCTCGCGGATCGGCGGACCCCATCGCGATTCCCCCGCGCCGCCTTCGAGCCGCGAAGCGCGCGACGCGGCGGCTCCGCCATCGCCCGCGAAGGAAGCCCCTCCGTGGAAGCGGCGTGAAGGAGATCCGCTGCGGTGGTCCGAGCCGCGAGGCGCGCGCCGCGGCGGCCCCGCGCTGGCCCGAGAAGGGAGCCCCTCCGGCAAAGCGGCGTGAAAGGGCTCACCCGGCGCAGCGCCTTGCGGCCCCCCCGCCCGCGAAGGAAGCCCCTCCGTGGAAGCGGCGTGAAGGAGATCCGCTGCGGTGGTCCGAGCCGCGAGGCGCGCGCCGCGGCGGGTGGCGGCGAAAAACGGACTCTCGAGCGACAGCGAGAGGGTCTGTTCTTTCGCCGCCAGGCCCCGCTCGATACGCTTTTTTGCCCGGCCTGCCGCCGCGCATGCGTTATACTTCCCGCGTTTCCCCTGAGGAGGTACTCCATGATAGAGCGCGATCGCGAGCGTGCCATCGCCTTGTGGCGCGAGCACAACGACGACGATTCGCTCTTTCGCCACGCCCTGTCGGTGGAGGCCTGCATGCGGCACTTCGCCCGCAAGGCGGGCGAGGACGAGGACTACTGGGGCTGCGTGGGCCTTCTCCACGACCTCGATTACGGCCGCCATCCGGAGGAGCACCTCAAGGTCGCTCCGGCCCTGCTCGAGGCAGCGGGCTACGGTCCGGGCTTCGTGCGCGCGGTCCTGGCCCACGGCTGGGGGCTCTGCGCCGAGGTGGAGCCGGTCTCGTGGATGGAAAAGGTACTGTACGCCGTGGACGAGCTCACGGGCTTCGTGGCCGCCTGCTGCTACGTCCGCCCCTCGCGCAGCGTGCTCGACCTCGAGGTTTCCTCGGTGAAGAAGAAGTGGAAGACGGCCGCCTTCGCGGCGGGCGTCAACCGCGAGGTGGTGGGGAAGGGCGCGGCATTGCTGGGCATGGAGCTCGACGCGCTCGTCGCCGAGGTCATCGCGGCGCTGAGGCCGGTCGCCGCGGAAACGGGGCTCAAGGGGTCCTTGTAGTCCGCCGCCGCCGGCCTTCGCTGGCGGATACCACGCGGTTCCTGCCGGCCTCCTTGGCCCGGTAGAGCGCCTCGTCCGCCTCCTTGAGGAAGCGGGCGAGTTCCGCCTCCGGGCTCGAACGGTCGACGGGGCCGGAGTAGGCGCCGACGCTCACGGTGAAGCGCAGCTCAGGCCTGCCCGGGAACTCGCAGAGCTCGGCGGCGCGCCGGATGCGTTCCGCCGCCTCTGCGGCTGCCTTGGCCGAGGCGGCCGGCATCAAGGCCACCAGTTCCTCGCCGCCGTAGCGCGCCACGAGGTCGCCTTCGCGCAACGAACTTCTGCAGATGGCGCCGAGGGCGGTCAGGACGGAGTCGCCGGCGGCGTGGCCGAAGCTGTCGTTCACCTGCTTGAAGCGGTCGATGTCGATCATGAGGAGGGAGGCGCCGCGCGAGCAGCGCTCGTCCGCCATGATCACCTTGCCGCGGTCCTCGAAGCGGCGCCGCGTGCCGAGCCCGGTCAGCCAATCGGTCATGGCCTCCCGCTCGGTTGCGCCGAAGCGCAGGGCGTTGGCCAGGGCCACCGCGGCGGTCTCGCCGAAGCTCATGGCCCGCCGGAGCGAGGCGCCGTCGAAGGCTTCCTCGTCGAGCGAGAGAAAATCGAGTGCGCCGACCACCTTGTCCCGCAGCACGAGCGGTACGCAGAGCCTCGAACGGGCGGGAAAGCTGCAGGACGCCTCGCCGCCGCGCACGATGAGGCTCTGGCGGGTGCGGATCGCCTCGAGCGTAGTCTCGTGGGGCGCGTCCGAGCAGCGTTTGTCGATGCCGATGGAGCCGACGCAGGCGGGCTCGGCGCCTTCGTTGGACCAGGCGAGGGCCGCGTCGAAGCGGATGATGGATCGGGCCTGGGCGAGCACGCGGTCCGCCGCCTCGACGGTATCGAGGGCGCTCGAGGCCACCGCGCTCGCCGACCTCAGCAGCTCGGCTTCCATGAGTCGCCCCTCGGCCTCGACGCGTCGCGCCTTTTCCTTCTCGAAGGCCTCGGCCAGCTCGGTGATGTCGTCGTCCACGCCCACGGTCAGGGTCGGAATGCCGCGTCCGTCGCGCTCGAGGACGAGGGTCCGGTGCCGGATGCGGCGCCACTCGCCTTTCGAGTCGGAGATGCGGTATTCGCCGTTCCAGGCATCGGCCTCGCCCCGGTAGACACGCTCCCACGAGCCGAGCACCCGATCCCGGTCATCCGGGTGGAGGATGCGGCGCCAGAGGTCGTTGCGGAGCTCGTCGGGGCCGTAGCCGAGGTCGGTCCAGAGCGTGTTCGGCAGGCTCGCGCCGTTCGCGTAGTCCTTGAGGAAGACCCCGAGGCCGCGGAGGATGGCGGGCAGCTTGCCCGTCGCGATGAGGCGGTTGATCAGCGTTTCCTCGTCCCGTTCGCCGCGCTTCGACATCGATGCCCCTGGTGCGGAGCGCCCGCTTCCACAGCCGAGCGTCCGCCTCGAGCATAATCGAGAGGTGGCCGCCGGTCAAAGGCGGCGCCCTGCGTGAGACGCCGGTGCGGGCGTTGACCGCGGGACCGTCGGGCGGGCATAATCGGCCCATCCGCGCGCCTTTCCGGGCGCGCCCCTCCCAGGCGGAAACACGGCATGCTCGAGAACCTCAGCCGGGCCTTCGGCGATATCGTACGCACCGTTTCAGGCAAGGCCTCCATCACCGAGAAGAACATCGAGGAGGCGGTCGAGGCCATCAAGCTCGCCCTGCTCGAGGCCGACGTCAACCTCCGCGTCGTGCGGCGCTTCGTCAACGCCACCATCGAGGAGGCGAAGGGCGAGAAGGTGCTCCGCGCGGTCCAGCCGGGGCAGCAGTTCGTCAAGATCGTGCACGACCGGCTCGTGGCCCTGCTCGGCGAAGGCGAGTCGGAGCTGCAGCTGCGAGGCCCCGACGTCGTGTCCGTCATCCTGCTCGTGGGCCTCCAGGGCTCGGGCAAGACCACCACGGCGGCCAAGCTCGCGCACCTGCTCAAGGGGAAGGGGCGTCGGGTCCTCCTCGCCGCCTGCGACCTCGTCAGGCCCGCGGCCGTCGACCAGCTCGCGGTCATGGGCGGCAAGGCCGGCGTCCCGGTCCACGCCGTGCCCGGCGCCACGGACCCGGTCGCGGTGGCCAAGGCGGCGCTGGCACGCGCCAAAAAGGAACAGCACGACGTCCTCATCGTCGACACCGCGGGCCGCCTCCAGGTCGACGAGGCCCTCATGGCCGAGCTCGTCCGGGTGCGCGACGCGGTTTCCCCCGTCGAAACCCTCCTCGTCGCGGACGCCATGACCGGCCAGGCCGCGGTCGACATCGCCAAGGCTTTCGACGAGCGCGTGGATCTCACCGGCGTGGTGCTGACCAAGTTCGACTCCGACGCCCGGGGCGGCGCCGCCCTCTCGCTCAAGAGCGTGGTCGGCAAGCCCATCAAGTTCGCCGGCGTCTCGGAAAAGCTCGAAGGCCTCGAGCCCTTCCGGCCGGAGCGCGTCGCCTCGCGCATACTCGGCATGGGCGACGTGGTGAGCCTGGTCGAGAAGGCCCAGGAGACCGTCACCGAGGAGGAGGCCCGCGAGCTCGAGCGCAAGGTCATGGACGGCAACATGACGCTCGAGGACTGGCTGGCCCAGATCCGGCGCGCGCGCAAGATGGGCCCGCTCAAGGGTCTCGTCGACATGCTCCCCGGCATGGCCGGCCAGGTCGACGAGGACGCCATCGACGAGGGCGCCATCGTCCGGGAGGAGGCCATCATCCTCTCGATGACGCTCAAGGAGCGGCGGAACCACCTCATCATCGGCCCCTCGCGCAGGGCGCGCATCGCGCGCGGCTCGGGCACCTCGGTGGGAGAGGTGGGGCGCCTCATCAAGAAATTCGAGAAGACGCGCCTCATGATGAAGCAGATGGCGAAGGGCAAGGGACGCTACGCGCAGGCGGCCGCCCGCATGATGGGCGGTCCGGGTCGCCCCTGAACGCGCGGGCTTCCGGCTTCCAAGCGGCCGGGGGCCTTTACACGATGCCGCGCGGCGCGCTATAGTCGCGCGACCACCGGAATCCACCACCGTTTACGGGAGTATCGATATGGCTCGCAAGTGCGATCTCTGCGGCAAGGGCACCGCGTTCGGCAACAACGTTTCGCATGCAAAGAACCACACCCGCCGCAACTGGAAGCCGAATCTCATCGGCATGAAGACGATGATCGGCGGCACCGTCCTGACCGTCAAGCTCTGCGCCCGCTGCCTCAAGGCGGGGAAGCTTCCGAAGGTCCTCTAGCCCCCGGCGAAGCCGGCCCGGCTGATCCCGCCTTTCCGAGCGGAGCCGCCCACGACGGGCGGCTTTCCGTTTTTTTCGCCGCGCCGAACCGGAAGCCCCCGGTCTCCGCGGGGGCGGCGAAAGCCCGCGCGGGCTCGCGGCGGAGCGGGTTTGACGGAGCGGACGCCTCGTGCTATACACGATGGAACCTATGAACCCTGTAACTGACAGCCCCTCCTCGAACGAACGCGACTCCGGCTCCGACGCCGGAGAGTACCCGAGTAGCGACCACCCTCCTTCGCGCCGAGCGGAGCCCCGCCGTGGCGCTTGAAATCCTCGTCATACTCGCGCTGATCCTCGTCAACGGCTTTTTCTCCCTCTCGGAGATGGCCGTCGTCTCGTCGCGCAAGGCCCGGCTCAGGCAGCGGGCCGAGGAAGGCCACAAGGGCGCCCTCATGGCCCTCGAGACCGCCCAGAATCCCGGCCGCTTCCTCTCGACCATCCAGATCGTCATCACCATGGTCGGCGTCATGGCCGGCGCCTTCGGCGGCGCCACCGTGGCCGAGGAGCTCCGCGACGGGTTCCTCGCCTCCGGGTTGCGGCCGGATTTCGCCGAGCCCCTGTCCATGGGCATCGTGGTGGTCGCCACCACCTTCCTCTCGGTCGTGTTCGGCGAGCTCGTGCCCAAGAACCTCGCGCTCGGCCGGCCCGAGCTCATCGCCGGCTTCGTCGCCTGGCCCATGCGCGTCTTCTCCATCCTCTTCGCGCCGGTCGTAAAGGTGCTTTCCGCGACGACCGACCTCGTGATGCTGCTGCTCCGCGCGCGCGGGGCCGAGGAGCCTCCCGTCACCGAGGAGGAAGTGAAGGTCCTGATCGCCCAGGGCACCGAGACCGGCATCTTCGACGCGCGCGAGAAGGAGATGTTCGAGGGGGTGCTCTACCTGGGCGACCGCCGCGTCACCACCTTCATGACCCCGCGGACGGACATCGCCTACCTGGAAAAGGGCGAAGGCGCGGAGGAGCTGGCCGCCGCCGTCCTCGAGCACGCCCGCTACGCCAACCTGCCCCTCGTCGACGGCGATCTCGACCACGTGGTCGGCATGGTGTCGGTGAAGTCGGTGCTGGCGTCGATCGCGCGCAATGAATTCCGGGGCGTCGACCCCTTCGTCGAGACGCCGCTCTTCGTGCCGGAGACGCTCGGCGCGCTCGACCTGTTCACCCGGCTCAAGGAGCACCGCTGCAAGAGCGCCGTCATCATCGACGAGTACGGCGGCGTGGCGGGCATGGTGACCTTCTCGGACCTGGCGGAGGCGATACTCGGCGAGGTCGCGGAGGCCGAGGTCCAGAACGAGCCGGACGTGGTCAAGCGCGAGGACGGAAGCTACCTGGTGGACGGCAGCCTTTCCATCGACGACTTCGCGGAGTATTTCGGCTTCGAGGAGGACGAGTTCGGCGGCGACTACGAAACGGTCGCCGGCCTCGTGCTCGAGGGGCTCGGCTGCATTCCGAAGGTGGGCGACCGCTTCGCCTGGAAGAGCGTCGGCATCGAGGTGATGGACATGGACGGCAACCGCGTCGACAAGGTTCTCGTCACGCCCGCGCCGGAGCCGGAAGGCGCTTCCCTCTAGCCCCGGCCGCCGCGGGCCCGGACGGCGCGCGCGGCCTGCGAGGCCAGGAACACGCCGCCTGACAGCACCACCACCACCGCGCCCGCCGGCAGGTCGAGCTCCCAGGCCAGCGCGAGGCCGCCGGTGGAGAAGGCGGCGGCCAGCAGGGTCGACGCGAGCATCATGCGCTTCAGGTTGCGCGCCCCCCCGCTGGCGGTGCCGGCGGGCAGGGTCAGCATGGCGATGACCAGCACGATGCCCACGAAGGTGGACAGCAGCACCACCGAGACCGCCACGGCGCCGAGTATCCCGAGGAAGACGGCGTCCGTGTTCACGCCGCGGGTGCGCGCGAACTCCTCGTCGAACGAGGCCGCTTCGACCTGCGCGTAAAAACGCCAGGCGAGTCCCGCCACCACGAGGTCGAGGACGGCCACCATGGCCAGGTCGCCGGGACCCACGAGCAGGATGTTGCCGAACAGGTAGGCCATCGGGTCCGCGTAGCCGGGCGTCCGGGCCAGGAAGAGTACGCCGATCGACATGCCGATGGCCCAGATGGCGTTGATGACCGTGTCCTCGCGGGCCTTGGCCTTGAGCGAAACGAGGCCGACCAGGGCGGCGGCGAGCAGCGCGAAGGCGAGGGCCCCGATCCGGGGCGTGAGCCAGGGCGCCGCGCCCGAGGCCTTGAGGAAGAGCGCGAGGCCCACTCCGCCGAGCACCGCGTGGCTGATGGCGCCCGCAAGGCCCGCGATTCGGCGGACCGTGACCACGGATCCCACGACCCCGAACAGCACCGACGAGAGCAGCCCCATGGCGAGCGCGTTGCGCACGAAGGGTAGGGAAGGGTCGAGGAGCGCCTCGATGAAGCCGTTCACGCCTTCGCTCCTTCGCGGCCCTCGCCGCAGTGCTCGCAATGTCCGCAGTCGTGGTCGAGGGCGTCGTGGATGACGCGGAGGGGCCGCGGGCCGTAGATGGCCGGGAACCTGCCGCCCTCGGCCGCGGGGATTGCCACGTGCCTGAGCACGCCGAGCGGGCGGCCGTCGGGACCGCGCTCCCCGGCGCAGAGCACCGCGTCCACGAGCTCGCTGACGAAGGTGGTGTCGTGGGTGACGATGAGCACCGTCGTCCTGTCCTTGAGGCCTTCGAGCGTGCGATAGAGGCGTTCCTCGCTGGCGGCGTCGACGCCGGCGGTCGGCTCGTCGAGCACGAGCATGCGGGGTTCGGAAGCCAAGGCCCGGGCTATGAGCACGCGGCGCCGCTGGCCGCCTGAGAGGGCGGGGTAGGGCCGGTCGGCGAGCTCGGCGATGCCGACCGCGTCGAGCGCCGCCAGGGCGGCTTCCCTATCCGCGTTCCGGTAGCCGCCTGAGTTTCCGCGCAGGCGGCCCATGGCCACCACCTCGCGCACGGCGACGGGAAAGGCGCGGTCGAAGGACAGGCTCTGCGGCACGTAGCCGATGGCGTCGCGCTCGTCGCCGGGAGCCTTCCCGAAAACCCGTATCGTTCCAGCGCGAGGGGTCTTGAGTCCGAGCAGGAGCCTGAGTATCGTCGTCTTGCCGGAGCCGTTCGGCCCGACCAGGCAGGCGAATTCTCCTGAATGGACGTGGAAGCTGGCGTCCTCGAGCACCGGGACGTTTTCGTAGGCGAAGCTTACCCGGTAGAATTCGACCGCCGCCGGGTCTCCGTTCACGTTCGCCTTCCCGTCCGCCGTCATCGGGCGGCTCCGAGTGCCGCTGCGATCCGTCCGAGGTTTTCGAGCCAGTCTTCCGCCAGATCCTCGATGGGAACCACGGCGGCGCCGACCGCCTTAGCCACCGTTTCCGCGGCGGCGGTGGAGAACTGGGCCTGCACGAAGACGGCGCGTGCCCCCTCGGTCCTCGCCCGCTCGACCAGGTCCGCCAGCGCCTTCTGCGTCGGTTCCTTGCCGCCGGTTTCGACCGCGACCTGCTCGAGGCCGAACTGGTCGAGGAAGTAGCCGAAGGCCGGGTGGTAGACGAAGACCGGGCTGCCGCGGAGCGGCTCGAGCAGTATGCCGATGTCCGCGAACGCCTTCCTGGCGTCCCGTTCGAAGGCGGCGCGGTTGGCTTCGAAGGTTGCGGCGCTTTCCGGATCGAGCTCCGAGAGGACGCGGGCCATGGCCGCGGCTTGCGCGAGGGCACCGTCGAGGCCGAGCCAGGTGTGCGGATCGGTGCCCGCCCCGATTCCACCATCCTCGCCGGCGTGGCCGTCCGCGTCGCCTTCCTCTCCGGCCTCGTGGCCGTGCTCGTCGAGGCTCCGGAGCGCCAGGCCTTCGTTGGCGTCGACGAGACGGAGCGCGGGGTTCAGCGCCGCGATGCGCGGGGCGAGCGACCGTTCCGCCTCGAGGCCCTGCAGGAACCAGGCCGAGGCGCGCGAGAGCTCGGCGACCCGGCGCGGGCTCGGCTCGAAGGTGTGCGGATCGGAGCCGGGCGGCACCACCGTCAGGATCACGGCGCGATCTCCCGCTACCCGGCGGGCGAAGTAGGCTTGCGGCGGCACCGTGACGGCGACGGAGAGGCCCGCGGCGCCCGGGGCGGCGCGTCCGGGTGCGTCCACGTTCGAGGGCGCGCACGAACCCGAAACGATCAAGATGAAGGCGGCCCCGAGGGCCGCCTGGATGGCTTTCATGCGGAGAAAGGTATTACGAAGTTATACCAAGGTCAAGCGGGGTCGCGCTTGACCTGGATTTCCGTGGTCTGCGGGGCGCGCGGCTCCCCTTTGCCGTCCTTCCCCGCTCCGGCGTCCGTTCCCGGTCCGGCGGGCGACTCGAGGAATTCGGGTTCCTCTATCGACGCCCGTTCCCGGTCCGCCGCGTTTCCCGCGCGCGCGGGCCGCGGCTCCGAAGGCGCGGTGGAGCGGCCGAGGGGCTGCGCTTCCCGTGCCACGGCTCCCGGAGTGCGGAAAAGGTCTACCGAGGCGAGTATGTTCGCCGCCGTATCGGCGTTCTCGCGGGAAAGGTCCGTCAGCTTGGTCGCCGAATCGTCGATCTCGCGGATGCCGAGGGCTATCTCGTCCGCGGCGTTGCGGTTTTCCGCGGAGAGCCTGCGCACGTCCTCCACCGCCCGGGCGATGGCTTCCGAGTCGCGCTCGAGTTCGGTCCCGGCTCCTTCGAGCCGGCCGGCCGTGGCGGTGAGCCGCTCCAGGGCGCCGCGCGCCTCCCGCCCCCGGGAGACCGAGGAGCCGAGCGCGACCGAGGTCTGCTCCAGCTCGCGCGCGATCTCGGCCAGGCCGTCGACGACCGATCCGATGCCCGCGCCGGTTTCGTCCGAGCCGGCGGCCGCTGCGTGGATCGCGTCGGCCGTCTCCTTGATGGTCGCGCCGATGCCCTGGGCGTTCTCGGCCACGCTCTCCGAGAGTTTCCGGATTTCCTCGGCGACCACGGCGAAGCCGCGGCCGGCCTCGCCCGCGTGGGCCGCTTCGATGGCGGCATTCATGGCCAGGAGGCGGGTCTGCTCGGCGATGCCGTCGATTATGCCGACCAGCTCGAGCGTCTTGGTGGCGCTTTCCTCCATGCGGCGCATCGAGCTGGATTCGTTCTCGATGCGTTCGCGGCTCTCGGCTCCGAGCGAGCCTACCTTGGCGGCTATCTCGCGTTGCTCGTCGGCACGGACCGACAGCCGGTCGAGTTCGGCGACTATGCCCTCGATGACCGCGCCGACCCCTTCCACCGCCGTTTCGAGCTCGCGCACGGCGTCGAGCACGGTGGTCGACACTCCGGCGATCGCGTCTTTCGCGCCTTCGGCCTCCCCCGCGGCTCCGTCGAGCCGCTCGGTCTGGTTCCGCATCGAACCGATCGAGGCGCTCATCTGGGTGATGGTGGCGGCAGTCTCGGCGGCGTGGGCCGCCAGCGATTCGCTGCTCGCGCTCGAGGTTTCCGCGGAGCGCCGGATGGTGTCGACGCTGCCGGTCAGCCGCGCCACGAGCTCCCTGAGCGAGTACTGGATGCCGCCGATTTCCGTCCCGCTCGTCACGGGCACTTCGACGGTAAGGTCGCCCGCGCCGACGCGCTCCAGGTCGCGGTTGACCGCGCCGACGCCCTTGGTGACGGAGCGGACCACGAAAAGGATGACGGCTATGCCGAGGGCGAAGGCCAGGGCGGCCACGACCATCGAGGCCAGGAGGCCGCGGACGAAGGTGGCCATGGAGGCGGCCAGCGGCACGTAGACGATGATGGTCCATTCGAGGCCGTTCTCGTCGCCGAAGGGGCTCGAGCTTACGAAGTTGAGCGCGCCGTCGACGACGATCTCGTCGAACCAGGTGCGCGACGATTCGGTGCCGCCCGTGCCGGAGGCGGCGCTCGTCGCGTCGGTGGAGGAATGGTTCGCGGCCGCCGCGAGGACCGGATCGGCGCAGGAGTCGGCCCGGACGCGGACGGCGTCCTCGCCGGTTCCGGACAGGATGGGCGTTCCGTTCGAGGTGGCCACGAGCTCGCCGCCCTGGTCTATCAGGGCCGCGACGGCTCCCGAGCCTTCCACCGCGGTGCGGATCAGCACCTGGAGCTTGTCCAGGGCGAGGTCGGCGCCGACCACCCCCGTGATGTCCCCGTTTCCGTCGCGGACGGGCGAATAGGGAGTAACGACCAGCGAACCGGTCACGAAGTCGATGTAGAGGTCGGTCCAGCCGGGTGCGTCCCGCTGGTAGGCCCCCGTGAACCAGGGCCGTCCCACCGGGCTGAATTCGACCGACTTCTGGACGGGACCGACCGCTCCGCCCGGGAACAGCTTGCGGTAATCCATGAGGCCCGAGGTGGTCGGGTCGCGGATGGTGGCGATGCCGCCGCCCTGCCCGTCGCGCGAGACGAGCACCACGCGCTCGGAAGGATCGCCGAAGTAGAGCGTCGGCACGTCCGGATTCACGCCGGCGAGCATGTAAAGGGACATCCTGAGGCGCTCGGAACTGTCGAGATCGATGCTGCCGCTCGAGGCGAAGGCCGCGAAGCTCTCGAGGATGTTGTGCGCCGCCTCGAAGAAGGACCGCGCGCGCGAGTCGATCTCGCCGGCCGTCTTCCAGGTCAGCGCGATCGAGTTGTCGCGGAGCACCTGGCGCTGCGCGGTGACCGCGCTCATGAAAACGAGCCCGATCGCGAGCCCGTATACCAGGACGAAGGGCATGACCAGGATGACCCAGAGCCTCACCTTGATCCTGTTACGTTTTTCGCTCATTTTCCCTCCCGGGATTGTGGGGAAGCGGCGGCCGCGGGCGTCCGCCGACCTATTCTAGTCCGAATCCGGTCGGGCCGCCACGGCGGCGGCCGGACTTTCCGGCGCGGGCGGCTCGAAGCCCCTGGCGACCGGCAGGCGCACGAGGTGGGCGAAATCGGCGCCCGCTCTCGCGACGAGGGTGCCGAGGCTGGTTTCGGCGGCGCTTTCGAACACCGCCACCCGGAAGACGCCACCAGAATCGAACCAGGGCACGAGCACGGCCACGTGGTACCAGCGCCTCACCCCGGCCTCCTTCGGGTCGGAACGGCTGAGGGCGGCCAGGTAGGCGTGTCCCGGTTCCCTCGAGGCCAGCATGAACAGCAGCGGCGCGAGGCCGTCCACGCGGTAGCCCGCGTCGGGGAAGCGGTCCGGGTAGGCCTCGAAGCCCGAGAGTCCGTTGACCGGATTGCCCGGATCCACGAGCAGCGCGGGGGGGGACGCGAGGACGTCCATCGAGGACGGTCCCTCCGTCGCGTCGCGGCCGCCGAGGGCCCCGGCGGCGAGCGAGCCGAGGGCGCGCGTGAAGTCGAGCCCGTAGTAGGGTTCCAGCGCGGTTTCGTAGGCCCGGGTGAGGGACGCGCCGCGCGCGTCCGGGCCCCTGCCCATGTCCGCCATGAGCGCCTTGATCTCGGCCACCGAGCTGAAGGAGCCGCGGGCGGGGCCGAGCAGCCCGTCGACCACCCACTTCGCGAAGCCGGAGCAGTTCAGGCCGGGAACGGGAACCGTCTGGGCCGCGCCGTCGGCGAGGCGCACCCAGGCGCCGTCCGCGTCCAGGGCGCCGTCGTCGGCGTAGGCGAGGCCCGGAAGCGCCGCGCGGATTCCGGCGACCACCGAGGCCAATTCGCGGTAGAGCGAGGGTTCGGGCGAGAACAGGTCCCATTCAACCAAATCGGCGCTCAGTTCGACCAAAGCGGGGAGCGGCGAGCTCATCGCGCGCTCGAAGGGCATGGGAAGCGGCACCCCGAGCCTGAGCACGCCCCCGTAGGCCACGACGTCGAGCCTCGTGCGCCCGCCGTCCGGCGTCAGCCTGGCGAAGGTGCCGGGGTCGGAGCGCAGGAAGATCTTGGCCGACACCGGCGCCCCGTCGGACACCCGCCTTTTCAGGATCCAGGCCCCCTGGGCATAGACTGGATAGGACTCCCCGCGGCGCGGCAGGACGAGCATGTAGAAGTGCTCGCGGTTGCGTTCGACGCGGAGCTCCCACGAGCGTCCCGCGTCGCTGACGACGCGCGGCTTCATGGCCAGCGCCGCGTCCCGGGGGGCGCTCAGGAAGTCCTCCCAGCGGGCGGCCCGGATCCGGGCCGAATCGGGGGCCCGCGCGAGCGGCAGGTCTCCCGGCAGGGGAGGCCAGGCCTGCGCGGAGGCCCGGGGCGCGGCGAACGAGAACAGGATGGCCAGGGCGGCGAGCGGCGCGTAGCATCCGGCTCCGCGGCCGCGAGGGTTTCTTCCATACATCGTACCAACGATTATCGGCCCGGAAGCGCCGCGGGTGGAGCCTCGAGCGCGCCGGAGCGCTTTATCCCGGAGGCTTACCCGCCGATCAGTAAGGGACGACCTCGAACACTTCGGAGTATCCATGCACCCCGCCAGAATCGCAGCCCGGGCGTTCGCCCTCGCCGTCCTCGTAGCCGTGCCGCTCGCCGCTTCATCCGGTCCCGCAAGCGTTCCAGGGCCGGCCGAGCCGCCTGTCCCGTCCGTGTCCTCCGCCAAGGCGGGCGTCCCGTCGCTTCCGGCGTATCGCCTCTTCCCCGGTCTCTACCGGAAGGTCACGGGCCTGCTCGGAGAAGGCGACGCCGCCGGCACGGCGTCGGTCTACGGTCCCGCTCCGGCCGACCCGCAGGCGGATCAGTCCCCGGGAACCGCGGCCGACCCGCGCGAGCGGATACCCCTCGTGGTCGACACGGACATCATCGCGTTCTACGGCAAGCCCGGCGCGGTCCGCATGGGCATACTCGGCGAGTACCGCAAGGAGGAACTCGCGGTCATGCTCGACGGCTACGTCCGGCTCTACGACGGACACAACGGCGAGCGCGGCGCGGTGGGCGCCTTCTACATCATCTACGGCACGGTCTGGCCCGCGGGCGAGATCGGCATACTCGCGGACCGCGTCGTGAAGGAATGGGTGGAATTCGCCGCCGAGCGGGGCATGCTGGTCTTCCTCGACCACCAGATCGGCAAGTACACGGTGGAACAGGCCACCGCGAAGCTCCTGCCCTGGCTGGAATACCCGAACGTCCACCTGGCCCTCGACCCCGAATGGCGGACCACGGTCCCGATGCAGGAGATCGGCTCCATCACGGGGGACGAGCTCAACGCCGCCCAGCGCATGGTGGACGAGTACCTGCGCGATAACGGGCTCCCGGGGCTCCGCATGCTGGTGGTCCACCAGTTCAACCGCAAGATGATCGCCGCGCGGGAGCGCGTGCGGGCCGACTTCGACCGCGTGGTCCTGATCCACAATTCCGACGGGTTCGGGTCGCCCGCGCTCAAACGCCTCTCATACGCCATGAACGCGGAGGCGACCAACATGCCGCTCAAGGGCTTCAAGCTCTTCTTCAAGTCGAAGTGGCCGGGGGCGGGCTACGACGAACCGCTGCTCAAGCCCGAGGAAGTGCTGTCGCTCGCGCCGCGCCCGGTCCTGATCATGTACCAGTGATCGGTTTTTTTCCGCATGCGTTTCCCCCGCCGCGCGCGGGGGGTATACTTACAGTTCGGGATGGACGCCGCGACGGGACCGTAACCGGCGCGGCGGCCGTTCGTTTGTTTCGGGGGGAAGCAGCGACGCCGTCTCCGGCGTGTCCCGACCCGTCCCCCTCGCGCGCCGACCATCGATGACGAACCATACGCGGAGGATGCCAATGACCTCGCCACGCCGGGCTCTCGCCCTTTTTGCAACCATCCTGACCATCGCGACGGGGGCGGCGCACGCCTTTTCGCCCCCGACCGGATCGGAGGCCCCGCCCGTCCTCGCCTCGCCGTTCTCCGCGGCCTCGGGCGGACGGATCGCGCAGGAATGGGCGCCCATGGGTTCCTTCCTCAACCCCGCCGCGGCGGCCTGGGCCCAGCGCTCCTTCATCGAGGGAAGCTACCTGGCCCTGCCCGGCTTCGGGCCGTCGACGGGGTACGGCAACGGCTTCGACCTGGGCCTTACCCTGCCGCGGGCGTACGGCGTGTGGAGCTTCGGCCTTTCCTTACTCCAGTCCCCCTTCGCCGCCATGCCGCTCGGCACGACCTTCTCGGGGCAGGCGTCCATCGCCAAGGAACTGTCCGGCCGCGTGGCGCTCGGACTCGGGCTGGGCGCTTCCTTAGGCGGACCGGAGGGCTGGTCGCTCGACGGCGACCTCGGCATCCTGGTCCGCCAGGGCACCCTCGGCGTCTTCAAGGACTTCGCCTGGGGAGCGGCCCTGACCGGCCTCGGCAAGACCGTCGCGCCGAGCCCCTTCACCTTCTCCGCGGGCGCCTCCGGCTACCTGGTGCGCTCGCCCTCCTTCGACCTGGGGCTCGCCGCCGATCTTTCGTTCCCGTCCTTCCAGAACCTCGTGTTCGGTTTCGGGCTCGACCTGGCCATAGGCCGCGTGGCCTTCGTCAATCTCGGGTGGGACCTGAACCTCCGCGAAGCCTTCAGCGGCGCGGGTGAAAGCCTGATACCGTCCTTCGGCCTCTCCGCCCTCATCCCCCTCGACCGCACGGCGGACGAGTCGTTCATCTCGAAGTCGGGCTGGGACCGCTCCGAGCTCCGCCCGGCCCTGGCCGCCCGTCCCCTCTACGACGGCATCTGGGGAATCTCCGTCGGCGCCGGCATGGCGCTCGGCGTCGTGGATCGCAACGCGCCGCGCATCGAGCTCGGCTACCCCGCCACCGAGTACGAGCTCTACTACATGTCGCCCAACGACGACGGCCGCAACGATGAGATCGTCCTGCCCCTGTCCATCACCGACGAGCGCTACCTGGCAGGCTACACCTTCAAGATCCTCGCCGAGGACGGAACGGTCGTGCGCTCCATCGGCAACAAGGAGACGCCGCCGGAGGCGGCGGACGTGAAGAGCGCCCTCAAGAGCCTGCTCTACGTCAAGAAGGGCATTCCCGTTCCGCCGGACCTGACCTGGAACGGCCGCGCCGACTCCGGCGAGACGGTGGGCGACGGCACCTACGTCCTGGTCGTGGAGGCCGCGGACGACAACGGCAACTCCGGCCGTTCCGTCGAGCGCCGCGTCGTGGTGGACCGGACCCCGCCCGCGGTGACGGTCAAGCTTCCCGCCGACCCGGCCGGCCTGATCTTCAGCCCGGATGGCGACGGACTCAAGGACGCCTTCGTCCTTCCCCAGGAAGGATCCGTCGAGGACAAGTGGACCGGCAAGGTGCTCGACTCGGTCGGCAACGTCGTGCGGACCTACACCTGGGAGAACGCCGCCCCCGCCGCCCTCTCGTGGGACGGCTCGACCGACTCGGGCGGCATGGCCCCGGACGGCGTCTACTCGTATACCTTGCACTCGACGGACCGGGCCCGCAACGAGACCGACCGCCGCGTGGACAACATCCTCGTGAACACCCTGCGCCCGCCGGTCGCCGTCGCCATCGACATGGCGGCGTTCAGCCCGAACGGCGACGGCTCCAGGGACCGCATCAACCTGCTGCCCTCGGTGCCCGTGCCGAACGGCCTCGCGTCGTGGACCCTCTCCGTCCTCGACAAGGCCGACGCCGAGGTCTGGAAGGCTTCGGGCACGGCGGCGGGCCTGCCCGCGCGCGTGGCCTTCGAGGGCTCGGGCGCGTCCGGAAAGGCGCTGCCCGAGGGATCCTACAAGGCGCGCTTCGCGGTGGCCTACATCAACGGCCACGCCCCGAGCGCCGACTCGCCCGCCTTCGTCCTGGACGTCACGCCCCCGACGGCCACCGTCACGGCGGACCGCACGGCCTTCAACCCGGTCGGCGTAGCGGACCAGGCCTTCGTGGCCTTCAGGCAGTCGGGCAGCTCCGAGGAGACCTGGACCGGCGAGCTTTCGGGTCCCGACGGCAAGGCGGTCAGGACCTGGCGCTTCCTCGGCGAGCCCGACGAGCGGCTTTCGTGGGACGGCCGCGACGAGGCCGGCCGCGTGGCCGCCGACGGCGCCTACCGCTACCGCCTCTCCGCGGTCGACCGGGCGGGCAACTCGTGGACGAGCGCGCCGGTGGAGGTGAAGATCGATACTGAAAAGAAGGACGCCTTCCTCTCGACCGACCGACGCGCTTTCAGCCCGAACGGCGACGGCGTCGCGGACGCGCTCAGGCTGTTGCCGGAGATCCGCGCCACCGACGCGCCGGCCTCGTGGGAGCTCGGCGTCTACGCGGACCTCGGTCCCGCGGCGCCCGCCGGGCAGAAGCCCGTCAAGTCGTGGACCGGCCGCGGCGCCGCCCCCTCGTCCCTGAGCTGGGACGGCAAGACCGACGCGGGAACCCTGGCAGCCGATGCCGGATATACGGCCACGCTCGTCGTCCGCTTCGCGAACGGCACCGAGAAGACCGCGCAGGCCCCGCTCTTCCGGCTCGACACCAAGGCGCCGTCGATCGAGGTCTCCGCCGCGCCTCTCCTCTTCTCCCCGAACGCGGACGGCCTCAAGGACAGCCTGGCCATCACGCAGAGTTCCGCCCCCGGCGACGACTGGGAGGCGGTCATGG
>JAKLEE010000170.1 GCA_022703215.1 Spirochaetota bacterium
GCCCTCGTGGCGAGCGCTGCCTGGGCGTCCCTCGGCGCGGCCGGCGCGGATGCGGGCCTGGCGCTGGCATTCGCCGCGGTCGGCGCCTTCGTGGCGCCTTCGGTGCAGCGCCTGGCGGAATGGGAACGGGGCATCGTGCTGCGTTTCGGCAAGTTCCGCCGCGTCCGCGGCCCCGGGCTCTTCGTCCTCTTCCCCGTGGCGGACAAGCTGGCCGAGACGGTGGACCTGCGCATCCGCGTGACGGACTTTTCCGCCGAGACGACGCTGACGCGCGACTCGGTGACGGTCACGGTGGACGCGCTCTGCTTCTGGCTGGTGTGGGACGCGGAAAAGGCGGTGCTCGAGGTCGAGGACTACGAGGAGGCGGTGATCCTCTCGGCCAAGACCGCCCTGCGCGCCGCAGTGAGCAAGCACGACCTCTCGGTCTTCCTCGAGTCGGGCGAGGCCATCGAGGAGCGGATCCGCGCCGAGGTGGACCGCAAGACCACGGACTGGGGCGTGACGGTGCAGCACATCGAGATCACGGACATCCAGATTCCCGAACAGCTGCAGGATTCCCTGAGCCGCCTCGCGCAGGCTGAGCGCGAGAAGAAGGGACGCATCCTGCTCGCGGAGGCGGAGATCGAGATAGCCAAGCGCTACGAGGAGGCCGCGCGCGTCTACGCGGCCAACCCGACGGCGCTGAAGCTCAAGAGCCTCTCCATCCTCAACGAGGGCCTCAAGGCTGGCAACTCGATGATGCTGGTCCCCGACTCCATCACCGAGGAACTCAAATCGAACGACATTTTCGGCCTCCAGGCGCTCAACGAGCTCCGGAGGGACGAACAGGCATCGTCAGGCAAGGGAACGAAGCAGGCCGCCCCGGACGGGCGCGGCAAGGCAAGGAGCTGAACATGGCCATCCTCAAGCTATCGAAGATCCGCAGGATCTACCGCAAGGGCGACAACGAGGTGGTGGCGCTCTCCGGTCTCGACCTCGAGGTCGAGAAGGGCGAGTTCACCGCGGTGGTGGGCCCCTCGGGTTCGGGCAAGACCACCTTGCTCAACATCATCGGCTGCCTCGACTCTCCCACCTCGGGCGAGGTGGTCTACGACGGCACGCCGCTCAAGGCGCTCGGCGAGAAGGCGTTGGCGGAGTACCGGAAGCGCCACGTCAGCTTCGTGTTCCAATCGTACAACCTGATTCCCGTGCTGACCGTACGCGAGAACGTCGAACTGCCGCTGGTCATCGAGAAGCGCCTCAAGCCCGCCGAGATCAAGGCGCGGGCGCTCGAGGTGATCGCGGAAGTCGGGCTCGCCGACAAGGCCGACCGCTTCCCGCGCGAGCTTTCCGGCGGCCAGGAGCAGCGCGTGGCCATCGCGCGGGCCTTGGTCAAGGAGCCCTACGTGGTGCTCGCCGACGAGCCGACGGCCAACCTCGACTCGCGCACCGCCGAGGAAATCGTGGAGCTGATGCGCAAGGTCAACGCGGAGCGCAAGACCACCTTCATCTTCTCGACGCACGACAAGCTGGTCATGCAGCACGCGCGCCGCGTGGTGACCATACGCGACGGCGAGCTCGTCTCGGACGAGCGGAGGTAAATCATGGGCACCCTCTGGAAGATCGCGTTCCGCAACGTGCTCAGGCACAAGCGGCGCACGGCGATCACGGGCGTGGTCCTCATGTTCGGGATCGGCGTCTACATCATGTTCGGCTCGATGCTGGCCGGCATGGACCGCATGAGCATCGACTCGATGGTCGACTACTCGACGGCCTCGGCGAAGGTCACGAGCCCCGGCTACCTCGAGACCATGTCCGGCACGCCGCTCGACTTCGGGCTCGACAATCCGGCCGCCATCGAGAAGGCGGCGCTGGCCTCTGGCGCGAGCGGCACCACGCGGCGCACGGCCTTCGTGGGACAGCTCTCCAACTACGTCGACGCCCTGCCGGTCATGGCCTTCGCCATCGACCCGGCGACGGACGGGACGGTGTTCGCGCTGGAGCGGGCGGTCGACGCGGGCGAATGGTTCCCGGGCCGCGAGGCGAACGAGATCGTGCTGGGCAGGAAGCTGGCGGCCGAGCTCGGGCTTTCGGTCGGCGACTGGGTGGTGCTTTCCGGCCGGACCCGGCCCGGCGCCGAGAACGCCGACGAGTTCGTCGTGGTCGCCACCGTGGACGCCGCGGATCCGCAGGTGTCGAACTCGGGCGCCTACGTGAGCTACGGGGCGGCCGAGGGATTCCTCGAGCTCGACGGGCTCGTCACCGAGCTCGACCTGGCCCTGCCCCGCGCCGCCACGCTCGACCGCGCGCTCGACGAGGCGGACGCGCTGGCCGCCGCCCTGCGCGCGGAATTCCCGGAGCTCTCGACGCGCTCGGTCAAGGACCAGGCCGCGGACTACCTGGCCATGCGGAACATGAAGAGCAAGTTCAGCTACGTGATGATGCTCGTGGTGCTGCTGATCGGCGGCGTCGGCATCGTCAACACCATATTGATGGCGGTCTACGCCCGCGTGAAGGAGATCGGCGTGCTCCGCGCCTACGGCATGCTGGGCCGGGACGTGAAGTCGCTCTTCACCATCGAGGGCGTCATCGTCGGCGCCATCGGCTCGCTGGCCGGCGCCCTGTTCGGCCTCGCGCTCACCTGGTACATGGTGGAGTACGGGATACCGGTCGGCGTCTTCTTCCAGGACGGCGGCCTCGACATGGGCAACCTGCCCCTGACGGGCAGCATGTACGGCGAATGGAAGCCGCTCGACATCGTCGTCGGCTTCGTCTTCGGCGTGGTCGTCTCGTTCATCGCGGCGCGGATTCCCGCGCGGCGCGCGGCCCGGCTCGAAGTGACCGACGCCCTGCGCTTCGTGTAAGGGAGGATAAGGTGCGCATACTCGACATGGCCTTGCGGAACCTGGGGCGGAACCACCGGCGCACGGCGCTGGCGGCGAGCTCCGTGTTCTTCGCCATCATGCTCATACTCATAATGAACGGCCTCGTGAACGGCTTCATGGAATCGATGGTCCGGAATTACACCAAGAACGACTCGGGCCACGTGCATATCGCGACCGAGGGCTACCGCGCCCGCGAACGCTTCATGCCGATCGACGAGAACGTCCCGGACTCGGCCGCCCTGGCCGCGGCCATCAAGGAACTGGACGGCCTCGAGGGCCGCGTGGAGATCGTGGCGGAGCGCATCCGCTTCGGCACCCTGCTCTCGTCCGGCCCCGCCACCAAGGCGGCCTTCGGCATGGCCGGCGACCCGGAGCTCGAGACCGAGCTCGTCATGCTCGACCGGAGCATCGTCGAGGGCCGCTACCTCACGGGCTCGGGCGACGCGGTGCTCGGCGCCAAGCTCGCGGAGGACCTCGGCCTCAAGGTGGGCGACACGCTGAAAGTGGTGACCCAGCGCGCGGACTACGGGCTCGGCTTCAAGCGCTTCACCATCGCGGGCATTTTCCGGACGGGCGTCAACACGCTCGACGGAAACCTCTTCCAGATCGGCCTCGACGACGCCCGCGAGCTCCTGGCCATCGAGGGCGCGCAACAGCTGCTGGTCATGCTCGACCGCTCGGACTTCGCGCCGGAGGCGGCGCGGATCATCGAGGCGGCCCTGCCCGGCCTCGGCTTTTCGGGCCTCACGGCGCGACCCTGGCAGCAGGACTCGTTCGGCGGCTTCATCACGCTCGTCTCGGGCGTGTACTGGTTCATGTACCTGATCTTCGCCGCGCTCGGCGCCTTCATCATCACCAACGTCATGATGATGGTCGTGCTCGAGCGGAAGCGCGAGATCGGCATCATGAAGTCGATGGGCATGCCGCGCCGCGAGCTGCTCGGCCTCTTCCTGCTCGAGGGCAGCCTCATCGGGCTCACGGGCTCCTTCCTCGGCTCGGCCGTCGGCACCCTGCTCAACTGGGTCTTCTCGAAGATCGGCTTCGACATGACCGACGCGCTCGCCGGCTTCTCGTGGCCGCTCGACAACATCATCTACCCGCAGGTCGACCTGTTGCAGGCCCTGCTCTTCGTGGGCCTCGGCACGCTCGTCGCCGCGGCCATGGCGTACCTGCCCTCGCGGAGCGCCTCGCGCATGGACCCCGTCGAGGCCATCCGCTCGGTGTAGTCCACCGTACCAGGAAACCACGGAGGCACGGAGGATGGGAGCGAAGAGGAAGGAGGCGGGAATGAGCCTGGATTTTCCCGATCCTTCCCATGATTTTCCTCCTCCATCTTTCCTCCCGATCTCCGTGCCTCCGTGGTTCTCTTCTTTAAGGGAGTGTATATGAAGCGTATCATTTTTGCGGTGTTGGCGGCGGTGGCGGCGTTCGCGGCGTTCGCGCAAGCGGCGCCGACCGCGGCGGAAATATTGGCCCGAGTCGACGAGAATGAAAAATTCTCGTCCATCGAGTACGAGGGCCGCATGGAGCTCACGCTCGGCGGCAAGACTCGCGTCAAGACTATGAAGGCCGTGGCCGTCGGCGCCGACAAAGCCTACATCGAGTTCACCAACCCCGAAGACCGGGGCGTGCGCTACCTCAAGCTCGGCGACGAGCTCTGGATGTACTTCCCGAAGGAGGACGACACGGTCAAGATCTCCGGCCATCTGCTCCGCGAGGGCATGATGGGCTCGGACGTGTCGTACGAGGAAGCGCTCGAATCGGACAGCCTGGCCGAGCTCTACGACGCGGTCGTCAAGGGCCGCGAGGACTACGAGGGCCGGCCCGTCTGGGTGCTCGAGCTCACGGCGAAAAAGAGCTCGGCCAGCTACGCGCGGCAGATCCTCCGCGTCGACGCCGAGCGCTACGTGACGCTCTCGGCGGACCTGTACGCGAAGAGCGGCAAGCTGCTGAAGGAATCGCGCACGCTCGAGGTCAGGCTCATCGGGACGCGATGGTACCCGGTCAAGGTCGAGCTCTCCGACAAGCTCCGCAAGGATTCGCGCACGAGCTTCGAGCTCGTGTCCATCAAGCTCGACGTGCCGGTCGACCCGAAGCGCTTCACGCTTTCGGAGCTGGGGAAATGAAAGGCAACCCGGTCTCCGTCGCGGTTCTCGCGGCGGTCTTCGTCGTCGGCCCCCTCCAGCTCGCTGCGCAATCCGGAGCGCCGGAGCTCGGCGGTGTTTTCTCCCGGAGCGACTCTGCTACGTACGCGGCCGCCGGGGAACTCGACGCCGCCGACTTTTCGTGGACGGCGGCGAGCGCGCTCGAGCTCGAGCTCCGCGCGGTCGGCGGGGGCGCGCGGGCTGAGGCCGCGTTCACGGCGACCGTGCTGAACGGCTCGGCGGCCGAGGCGATGATCGCGCTCGCGACCTCAATGTCGCTGCCGGCGGGTTCTCCTTTCGCCTCAGGCGGGGCGCTCGTCGTCCCGCTCGCGTCCGATCCGGCCTCCGCCCTGCTCCTCGAGCTCCGCTCGCTGCAGATACGATTGGACCTGGGCGACACGCGGCTCCGCGCGGGCAGGCAGGTGCTCAATTTCGGGCGGGGTCAGGCTTTCAGCCCGGCGGACGTTTTCGCGCGGCGCGACCTATCCGGGCTTTCCCCTGCGCGCGCGCCGGTGGACGCGCTCAGG
>JAKLEE010000171.1 GCA_022703215.1 Spirochaetota bacterium
GGCCGCCGAGGCCGCCGTCGCGGCGGGGGGCGGGCGATGAGCGACGCCGCGCTCAACGCGGACGCCGCGAACGCGGCGAACGGGACGGCCGCCCGGGCGACTCGCCACGCCGGCCCCGGCCGGAGCGGCCTCGAGTCGCGCCAGCGGCACGCCAAGGCGCGCGCGCGCTCGTCCTTCTCCGGGTTCGCCTACTGGGCGACCATCGTCTTCTTCTTCATGCCGCTCGTGGTGCTGCTCGTCGCCAGCTTCGACAAAGAGAAGGGCGGCGAGTGGTCGGGCTTCTCCTTCATCTGGTACGTCAAGCTCTTCACCGAGTCCGGCGAGCTCTGGCGCGCCTTCGGGAATTCCGTGGCCATCGCCCTCGCGAGCGCGCTGACCGCCACGGTGCTCGGCACGCTCGCGGCCATCGGCGTCACCTGGTACAAGTTCCCCTTCCGCGGCTACGTGCGCACGCTCAACTTCCTGCCGATGATCCTGCCCGAGATCGTCATCGGCATCTCGCTGCTCGTGTTCTTCGCCGGGGTGGGCCTCAAGCTCGGCCTCGTGTCGATCTACATCGCGCACGCCACCTTCAACCTGCCCTTCGTGTTCCTCATGGTCAGCGCGCGGCTCGACGAGTTCGACTACTCGGTCATCGAGGCGGCCCGCGACCTGGGGGCCAGCGAATTCCAGACCCTCATGAAGGTCATCGTGCCCATGTCGATGCCGGGCATCGCCTCGGGCTTCCTGACCGCGGTCACGCTCTCGCTCGAGGACTTCGTCATCACCTTCTTCGTGACGGGCCCCGGCGCGACGACGCTGCCGCTCTTCGTCTACTCGGCGATCCGCTTCGGCGTTTCGCCCGTCATCAACGCGCTGTCGGTGGTCATGGTGGCGGGGACGGTGGCCCTCATCCTCCCGCTCCGGAACTACCTCAAGTACATAGCGGCCAAGTGATCGGATTTTCCCCGCTTCCGGGCGTCCGCGTCCGGATCCGGGGAAAGCGCAGCCGGACGCGCCAAGAGACCGGACACCGCGGGCCTTCGCGTCCGCGGGCAGGCATCACCATCGGGAGGGAAGCAGCATGAAGCACTTCCTCCGTGTCGCGGCGCTCGCCGCGATCGTCGCCCTCGCCGCCTCGTGCGGCGGCTCGGGGAGCTCGGAAGCGCAGGGCGCGACCAAGCTCTACATCTACAACTGGACCTACTACACGCCGGATTCCGTCATCGAGAAATTCGAGAAAGAGTACGGCGTCGACGTGGTGTACGACTTCTTCGACTCGAACGAGTCGATGTTCGCCAAGCTCAAGGCCGGCGGGTCCGGCTACGACATCACCTTCCCCTCCGGCGACTACGTCTCCATCATGATGAAGGAAGACATGCTGCTCCCGATCGACAGGACGAAGCTCTCCAACCTGGGGAACATCGACCCGGTCGTGCTCGGCAAGGCCCTCTACGACCCCGACATGGCCTGGTCGGTGCCCTACTACATGGGCGCGGCCGGCGTCGCGGTCCGCAAGGACAAGGTTCCCGAGTACGAGGAGAGCTGGAGCATCTTCGCCCGCGAGGACCTGGCAGGCAAGATGACCATGCTGGACGACATGCGCGAGGTCATGGGCGACGCGCTCAAATACCTGGGCCACTCGGTCAACACCCTCGAGCCGGCCGAGCTCGCCGCCGCGGAGAAGCTCATCCAGGAGGAGTGGAAGCCCAACCTGGTCCGCTTCGACGCCGAGGCCTTCGCCAAGGGCTTCGCCGCGGGCGAGTTCTGGGTGGTGCAGGGCTACGCCGAGTCGGTTTACGCCGAGGTGGCCGAATCCGACCGGGACCAGGTCGGCTTCTTCATCCCGAAGGAGGGCGGCCCGATGTACATCGACTCCATGGTCATCCTCAAGGACTCGAAGAACGTCGACCTCGCGCACAAGTTCATCGACTTCATCCACCGGCCCGAGATCTACGCGGAGTTCTGCGACGCCTTCGGCTTCCCGGCCACCGCGAACGTCCCGGCCCGCGCCCTCCAGACCAAGACGCCGTACTACACGGCGGAAGCCCTGGCCAACTGCGAGCTCAAGGACGACCTCGGCGAAGGCCTCGAGGCGTACAACGAGATCTGGCAGCGCATAAAGATCGGCGATTAATCATCCAGGGACAAACCCCCTTTCGTTTCGAGCGAAAGGGGGTTTTTCCCCGGACCCTTTTTCCCCAAAAGCACGACCAGGGGTTCCACCCCTGGACCCCGTCCTCCATGTAATTCGGCTTCCGTCTAGCCTGGGCGATGGCCTCACACCGGCGACGAATGGCCAACGCCGACATCGCATTACCACCTGCCTCCATTAGCGTCCATCTTAAGCGGATTCGGGGCGACTCTATCGATAATATTGTTGCGCCTCCGGGAGGGCCGTAGTACCATCTACGCTACTTTCCGGCCTTCCCGGGCCGGAGGGTTTAGCCTAAGGAGGCACCGATGAAACGCTACGCTACCCTCGCCCTGGCCCTCGCCCTCGTCGCCCTGGCCCTGACAGCCTGCGCGCCCAAGCAGACCTTCGTCACGATTGCCACCGGTGGCGCGGCCGGCACCTATTTCCCGCTCGGCGGCGCCATGGCCGAGATCTGGCAGAAGGACATTCCCGGCATGAACGCCAGCGCCACCACCACGGGCGCCTCGGTCGCCAACGTCAACCTGCTCCGCGAGGACAAGGTCGACGTCATCTTCGTCCAGAACGACATCGCCTACTACGCCGTCAACGGCCAGGAGATGTTCAAGGACGCCCCCTATCCCGAGCTCATGGGCTTCGCGACCCTCTACCAGGAAACCTGCCAGCTCGTGGCGCTCAAGGATTCCGGCATCGCCTCCGTCGCGGACTTGAAGGGCAAGCGCGTCGCGGTCGGCGCCGCCGGCTCCGGAGTCGAGGCCAACGCCCGCCAGATCATGGATGCCGCCGGCGTCACCTACGCCGACATAAAAGTCCAGTACCTGTCCTTCGCGGAAGCCGCCAACGGCCTCAAGGACAACAACATCGACGCGGCCTTCCTGACCGCCGGCTACCCGACCAGCGCGGTGCAGGACATCGCGGCCAGCAAGGACATCGTCGTCGTGTCCATCGAGCCCTCGGTCGTGACGAAGCTCTTGGCCACCTACCCCTTCTACACGAAGCAGACCATCCCCGGCGGCACCTACAAGGGCGTCGACGCGGATGTCCAGACCATCGCGGTGAAAGCCATGCTCGCGGTCAGCGCCAAGCTCGATGCGGGAATCGCCGAGAAGATGGCCCGCACGCTCTTCGCTGCCGGTGACCGCCTCTCGGCCGCCCACAAGCAGGGTGCCAACATCACCGTCGCCAACGCGCGCGACGGCATGTCGCTCCCGCTCCACCCGGGCGTCGAGAAGTACTTCGGATCGGTGAAGTAAGCGCCCGCTTCCGGCAATGGCGACGGGCCCCGGGGCGCGCGCTCCGGGGCCCGTCCGCCGTCCGGGCCACATCGATGAAGTCCGACGCGAACGCAGCGCGGGTTCGGGCGCCCGTCCACCTCGCCCTCGTCCTCCTGGTCCTCGCGGCGGGCGTCAGTTCATGCGGCGAACGCCCCCTCGACCAGGCCGCGGCCGGTTCCGCGACCTGGCTCGACCTGGTCGACGGAAACGGGACGGTCCGGACGCGGCTCTTCCTGCCGGACAGGCGCTTCGCGCACGTCTACGTCCACTCGATCAACCTGGGCAGGGTGGACGAGGAATTTACGGTAGAGCGGAACGGTTTCCTCCATCTCGAGACCCTCCGCTACGACCAGATGAGTTCGGGCATGCCCTCCGACACGGAGAACGGCTTTTCCATCGAGGACGGGCGCTTCGTCCTCACGATCTCGCGCAGCTTCCGAGAGCTTCCCATCCGGGTCTCGCCCGTGGCGGGGCACGGCATCCAGACGGCGGAGGGCTTCCTGGCCTTCGCCGATATCTTCGACACGGGGGAACTCGTCACGCTCGTCGCGGTGCCCGGCAAGGTCCGGCTCCACTCCGACCGCGGACGGGCTTCCTTCCGAGGTGAGCAATGAGCGATCTGACAGGCAAGGGCTCGACCGACGCGGCTGAACGCGTCGACGGCCAGGAAATCCTCAGGAAATTCGACAAGGAATCCGACTTCAGGATCCTCGGCGGGTTCCTCGGCAAGCTGGTCGCGGCCATCGCGATCGTCTTCTCGTCCTTCCAGGTCTATACGGCCGTCTTCGGCGTCTTCGACGCCATGATCCAGCGCTCGATCCACCTGTCCTTCGGCCTGGCGCTGATCTTCCTGCTCTACCCCGCCAGCAAGAAGTGGCCGCGCTCGAGCATACATCCGCTCGACTGGGCGCTCTCCGCGCTCGGGGCGCTGACGCCGCTCTACATCATCGGGGCCTATTCCGAGCTGGTGAAGCGTGCCGGCATGCCGACGCCGCTGGACATCGTCGTGGGCGTGGTCGGCATCCTGCTCGTGCTGGAGGCCGCGCGCCGCGTCGTGGGCGTGCCCATCGTCGCCATCGCGGGGCTTTTCATCGTCTACGCCTTCCTCGGGCCGTGGATACCCGGCCGCCTCGGGCACCGCGGCGCCGACTTCGAGACCCTGGTCGGCCACCTCTTCTTCACCACCGAGGGCATCTTCGGCATACCGCTCGGCGTGTCGAGCACCTTCATCTTCCTGTTCATCCTGTTCGGGGCCTACCTCGAGAAGACGGGACTCGGGCAGTACTTCATCGACCTGTCCAACGCCCTCGCCGGGCGCTCCATGGGCGGCCCCGCCAAGGTGGCGGTGCTTTCGAGCGGCCTCATGGGCATGGTCTCGGGCTCCTCGGTCGCCAACGTGGTCGGCACGGGCAGCTTCACCATTCCCATGATGAAGAAGCTCGGCTACAAGCCCGAATTCGCCGGCGCCGTCGAGGCCACCGCCAGCACGGGCGGCCAGCTGATGCCGCCCATCATGGGCGCGGCGGCCTTCCTGATGGCGGAGTTCACCGAGATTCCCTACGCGCGCATCATCGGCGCGGCCGTCATTCCCGCCCTGCTCTACTACTTCGGGGTCTGGGCCGGCGTGCACCTCGAGGCCAAGCGCCTGGGCTTGCGCGGCATGACCAAGGATGAGCTGCCCAAGCTCAAGGACCTGTGGCAGAAGGCCTACCTCGTCATCCCGCTCGGAGCCATAGTCTGGCTGCTCGTCACGGGCTACACCCCGATGCGGGCGGCCCTGGTGGCCATCGTGCTGTCCATCGCGACGGCGCTGCTGGCCTCGGGCGCGAACCTGCTCCTGAAGCGACCCGTGGAGTTCAAGCCGGTCCACATCGTGAACGGCCTGGAAGCCGGCGGACGCGGCGTGCTCGGCGTGCTGGCCGCCACGGCCTGCGCCGGCATCATCATCGGCGTCGTGACGCAGACGGGGCTCGGCCTCAAGCTCGGCTCGAGCCTGGTGGCCTTGGCCAACGGCAAGCCGACCGCTTCCCGCTCCTTGGCACCCAACTCCGCCTTGTCCACCGCGATCTTGGCCCGGTTGTACTCCGACTGGGCGCGAAAAACCGTGCGCTCTTCAT
>JAKLEE010000172.1 GCA_022703215.1 Spirochaetota bacterium
CCGAGCCGCCGGCCACGCAGAGCATGGTGGCGCCCGTGTCGTGGACGCGGAATTCGCCGAAGGGGCCGACCAGGCGCGCCTTCTGCCCCTGCTTGAGGTGCCTGTGCACCCAGGTGGTGGCGATGCCGCCGGGCACGAGGCGTATCAGCAGCTCGACCTTTCCCTTGTCGCCGGGCTTCGACGACATCGAGTAGGCGCGCTGCACCTCCTCGTCCAGGTCTCCGTAGGGCGGCACGACGATCTGCACGTACTGGCCCGGGATGAACTCGATCTCCGCCGGGTCCTCGAGCGTGTAGGTGACTTCCTTGATGTCGTAGGTGAGGTCGCGGATGGAGCTGACCGTCGCCTCGAAGCGCTTGACCGAGAAGAGCTCCTCGGGCACCTCGATGGAGATGTCCTTCTTGAGCTTGATCTGGCAGGCGAGCCGTTGGCCGTCCGCGAGCTCCTCCTTCGAGAGGTAGGGCAGCTCGGTCGGCAGCACGGGACCGACCTCGCTCGTGACCTTGCATTTGCAGGCGCCGCAGGAGCCGCGGCCGCCGCAGGCGCTCGGAATGAAGAGTTTCTCCGAGGCGAGCGTGCCGAGCAGGGGGGCGCCGCCCTTCACCTCGTAGCGCTTCTTGCCCTTGTTGATGTCGATGACCACGGTGCCGTAGTTGTTGACCACGCGGTCCGTGAGCGCGATGAGCAGGGCCAGGACGGCCGTGATGCCGGAAACGACGAGCGGCCCGAGCAGGTAGGGACTCATGGCTTCCTCCTCACTGCACCGCGATCATGCCCGAGAACCCGATGAAACCCATGGCCATGAAGCCGATGGTGATCATCGTGATGCCCGCGCCCTTCAAGCCCGCCGGCACCGGGTTGTTCTCGATGCGGCCGCGTATGGCCGCGAGCAGCATGATGGCCAGCCACCAGCCGAGCCCCGAGCCCGCGGCGAACACCGTCGACTCGATGAAGCCGTACCGCCTGATCTGCATGAACAGGATGGCGCCGAGGATGGCGCAGTTGACCGTGATCAAGGGCAGGAAGATGCCGAGCGACAGGTAGAGCGCCGGGCTGGCGCGGTCGATGACCATCTCGAGGATCTGCACCACCGCGGCGATGACGATGATGAAGACGATGAACGAGAGGTACTCGAGCCCGAGGGGCACCAGGATGTAGTACAGCACCACCCACGAGACGGCCGCCGTGATGGTCATGACCACCGTCACCGCGAGGCCGAGACCGAAGGAGCTCTTGTAGTCCTTCGATACGGAGATGAACGAGCACATGCCGAGGAAGTTCGACATGAGGATGTTGCTCGTGAAGATCGACGCGAAGAAGAGCGCGATCGGGTTCATCGTGAAGAATTCGAAGTCCACGCCCTTCCTCCTTACGCTTTCGCCGGGCTCGGCCCGGCCGCGGGTTTCGGCGCCGCTTTGGCGGCCTTCGCGGCTTTAGCCGCCGCTTCGCGCCGCGCCTGCAGGTTCCGGGCGAGCCACATGACCATGGCCACCAGGAAGAAGGCGCTCGGCGCCGTGATCATGATGGTCCAGGGGACGAAGCCTTCCGGCATGACGCGGAAGCCGAGCACGGAACCGAAGCCGAGCAGCTCGCGCACGAGCGCGATGGCCACCAGCACCGCCATGTAGCCGATGCCGCTCGTCAGGCCGTCCCAGAAGGATATGAGCGGCTTGTTGGCCGCCGCGAAGGCCTCGGCCCTTCCCATGATGATGCAGTTGGTGATTATGAGGCCGACGTAGGGACCGAGCTGCCGCGAGGCGTCCGGCAGGTACGCGCGGAGCAGGATGTCGATCAGGATGACGTAGAAGCTGATGACCAGCACCTGGACGATCATGCGCACCTTGCGCGGGATCAGGTCCTTCATGAGCGAGAGGGTCCAGCTGGAGAAGGCCGTGGCCAGGCTCACGCCCACCGTCATGACCAGGGTGTTCCGGACGTTGTTCGTCACCGCGAGCGTCGAGCAGATGCCGAGCACCTGGATGAGCACGGGGTTGTTGAACCAGAGGTTGTCGATGAAGATCTTGCCGGGTTTCGCGCTCATTTTCCGCCTCCCGCGACTTCCGCGAGCCGCGCTATCGCCTTGGCCAGGATGAGCTCCATGGCCTGGCTGGTGCGCGTCGCGCCCGAAACCCCGTCCACGAGGCCGTCGTCCGGATTCTTCGCGCCGGAGCCTCCGGCCTCGGCGCCCGCGGATATCCGGACGCGCCCGCCGGCGATGCGCTCGCCGCGGAACTGCTCCTTGAACCAGGGCTCGTCGATGCGACCGCCGAGGCCCGGCGTCTCGTTCTGCGCGATGATCTGGATGCCGTCGAGGCGCTCGAGGCTTTCGCCCGCCGCGGCCACGATGGTGATGGCGCCCCAGAGCCCCGCGCCGGTCATCTCGACGGCGTAGTGGAGGCCGTCCGGGCGCTCCGCGACGTAGGCCCGCGGAACGGCGCCCTCGATCGGGCGGACCGCGTTCGCGTAGAGGCCCGCGGCTTCTGCGGGATCGGCGTAGGCGATGCCGAGCGCGTCGAGCACGGCGGCTTGGCTGGCGAATTCGCGGTTGGCGCGCACGCGGTCCGCCGTCGCCTCGTTGGCTGCGGCGAGACCGGCCACGAAGACGGCGCAGACGACGAAGGAGAACGCCACCACGTAGGCGATGTTCTCGCGGTCGAATTTCTTTTTCATGCCGCGCCTCCCGCCGCTCCGGCCAGCCTGGCCTTCTTCCGGGCGGCCGCGTCGGCGGCCATGCGGTCGAAGAGGCTCGCGAAGGAATTGCCGATCAGGATGGCGAAGCTGGTGCCCTCGGGGAAGAGGCTGAAGGTGCGGATGATCACCGCGACCGCGCCGATGAGGAGGCCGTAGGCCCATTGCGCCGGCGCCTTCTTCGGGGCGGTCACCGGGTCGGTGGACATGAAGACCGCCACGAAGAGGAAGCTGCCCGCGAGCAGGCTCTCGAGGGGCAGCGCCTTCGCGACGCCCGCGAGGAGCAGGCCGCCCGCCGTGGCCAGGCCGCCCGCGGCGGTCGCGACCATCAACTTCCAGTTGGCCGTCTTGGTCGCCGCCATGTAGACGGCGGCGGCCAGGATGAGGACGATCGGCGCCTCGCCGATGGTGCCGTCCCGGAGGCCGAGCAGCAGGTCGAGGATCGGCACGCTCCCGCCCGTCCGCATGAGCTCGAGCGGGGTGGCGCCCGAGTACGCGTCGACCGGGCCGAGGAGGCTTCCCGCGGCCATGCCGAAGCCGCCGTGGGGCAGCCACGCGCCGCCGAGCGCTCCCGCGAACGAGATGTAGACGAAGAGGCGCCCGGCTATGGCGACGTTGAACACGTTGCGCCCGAAGCCGCCGTAGACTTCCTTGGCCATGAACACGCCGAAGGCGATGCCGAGCGCGACTATCCACAGGGGCACCGCGGGAGGCATGGACAGGGCGTAGAGGGCGCAGCTCACGAGCACGGCCTCGCTCGTCTTCCCTCCCTTTTTCCGTTCGAAGAGCCATTCGACGCCGACGCCGACCGCGAAGGTCACGGCGGCCACCGCCAGAGCCCGGAGCCCGTAGGCCCAGATCGAGTACAGCCCGATCGGCGCCAGGGCCCAGAGCACCTTCCGCATCATCGGTTGCTTCTGGAACACGTTTACATCTCCTTTCAGAAAGGCAGCCCGCTTTCAGCCATGAAAAGTATAAGCGGTGTGGCGCCCGGGGCAACGGGGAGAAGGTAAAAAATTATAGAAACGCTCATGTATCAGGGGCGGACCCGATAATCCGGCATGGCCGGGGGACACGGCGCCCGGGGCGGGCGGTTCAGGCGAACGGGTTCCTGATCTCGAGTCCCCTTATGCGCCGTCCGGCCTGCAGGTCCTCGCTATAGAGGATCCCGCAACCGGCTTCAAGCGCCGAGGCCACGATCAGGGAGTCGTACCAGTGCCAGCCGGAGAGCGCGAGGACGTCGAGGGCGGACTCCATGAGGGCCGGCGAGGGCCAGACGGCGCAGATCGGGAAGAGTGCGGCGCGCAGGTAGGCCGAGCAGGCTGCCGGTGTCAGGGGCCGGGCGAACTTGCGCAGCGCCAGGTTCGCGAACTCCTGGACCACCTGCCAGCTCACCGCTCCGCGGCGCCCGTCGAGGGCTTTCCGCATCAGAGCGCGGGCGCGCTCCCGCTTGGCGGGCTCCGAGGCGTCGAAGGTGTATACGACGACGTTCGTATCGAGGAAAAACTCAGCGCTCATTCGCCTCGTCCCGTGTGAAGTGGCGCCCCGAGTCGACGTCCTCGAAATCGGCCATGATGGCGTCGTAGCCGGCGGCGCCTTCTCCCACGTACGAGGCGAGCCAGACCCGGAACTCGTCGTTGAGCGTACTGCGGCGCGAACTCGCCTTGCGGCGGGCCTCCTCGATCAGGGCTTCGTCGGCGCTCAGGGTGATATTTTTCAACGAAAGCCTCCGTGCACACTAGAATAGTGCGCACTGGTGCCATATGCAAGTCATCGATGCTACTTCGCGCGCTTGGTGAAGCCCATGATGAGGCCGAGCGCCACCGACCAGAGCGCGGCGAGCCCGATCTGCCAATCGGATGGCAGGGCGAAGGTGAGCGTGTGCGCCGGTATCCAGAACCAGGCCAGGGTGGCGAAGCTCTTTCCGATGCCGGCGTAGCCCCTGGTGCCCGCGATCCAGTTGTCCGTGGTGCGGTGCAGCAGCATGAGCAGGAAGCCGAACTGGGCGTTGGTGGCGAAGCTCTTCGCGAAGGCGAAGAGGAGCGGCGCCTCCAGCACCGCCGCGGGGAGGAAGCCCTTGTGCACCAGCGCCTCGACGAAGCCGCCGAAGCCAGTGAAGGCGTACTTCACCACGATGCCGATGAGGCCCCAGACCAGGGCCTTGAGGATCCACTCGAGGACGCGCGCCGAGGGCTTGCGCTTGGCCGCGAGCACGCCGGCGAGTTCGCCGAGCGTGCCGAGGACGGCGAACTGCACGAAGGCGGAGAACAGGACGTTGTTCCGGACCCAATCGAGGTACCACTGCATGCGAAGCTCCGGGGATTGAGAGATTTGGTGGGCGTCGCAGCCTCGGGCGGCTGCTGCGGCGATTATATCACGGGAGGTTTTCTTTGGACGTCCGATCAGATGGTGTGTATGATGTGTATATGACGAGCGGCGAAATCGTTGCGAGACTGCTCGACGACGGGTGGGTGCTGCGAAACGTCCGCGGCAGCCATCGTCAATACCGTCATCCGTCGAAGTCAGGCATCGTCACCGTCCCGCACCTGAAGCGCGATCTGCCGATCGGGACGGCCCGGAGCATTTTCCGGCAGGCTGGCCTGCCATGGGGGGGGCGATCGTGAGGTACGCCGTGCTGCTTGAAAAGGACCCCGACTCGGACTGGGGCGTGACGGTACCCGATCTGCCGGGTTGTTTTTCGGCGGGAACCACGCTCGACGAGGCGCTCGAAATTCAACGCATCCTGGATGCCGCCCGGCGCTCGGCGCGCGAGCGGCGGCAGGTGTTGATTGAAGAAGTCTGATACAAGGAAAATTACATGTCCCACGCACCG
>JAKLEE010000173.1 GCA_022703215.1 Spirochaetota bacterium
AAGTCATTCCCGCCCGCGAGCTGGCCGCCGCCACTACCGAGGACATTCTGGGCAGGAAGCCGCAGCCCGCCGGAGCAGCCGCCGAGACCAAGCCCGCCGAAGCCAAGGCGGAGCCTCCAGCCGCTGAGAAGGCCGCCGCCGAGGGCAAGGGCGTGAAGTTCCTCCTCGAGACCAAGGCCGACCAGATCATCCGCGAGGACGGCAGGGTCACGGGCGTCGTCGTCGTGGACGCGGCCGGCAAGCGGATCCGGATCAACGCCTCCCGCAGCGTCGTCCTGGCCACGGGCGGCTTCGCGGCCAACAAGGAGATGCGCCAGGCCTACGATCCCCGCATCACCCCGAACCTCGGCACGACGAACCACCCCGGCGCCACTGGCGACGGCGTCGTCATGGCCGAGAAGATCGGCGCCGCCCTCGTGGGCATGGAGTACATCCAGATGCTGCCCCTGGGCGACCCCAAGACCGGCGCCCTCGAGGGCTGGGTCGGCTTCAACGTCGAGGACTACATCTACGTCAACAAGGACGGCAAGCGCTTCGTCTCCGAGGCCGAGCGCCGCGACGTGATGACCCAGGCCCTCCTCAAGCAGCGCGACCAGTTCATGTACATCGTCTGCGACGCCCACTCCATGCCGACGCCCCAGACCAAGAACAGCTTCAACCAGACCGCCGAGGAGTGCGTCAAGAACGGTACCGCCTTCTCCGCCGATACCATCGAGGGCCTGGCCGCGAAGATCGGGATCGACCCGGCAGCCTTCAGGGCGACGATCGAGGACTACAACCGCGGCGTCGAGGCCAAGAGCGACTCCTTCGGGAAGAAGCTCCTCGGCAGCAAGCTCGACAAGGGCCCCTTCTACGCGAGCCCCCGCGTCCCGACCGTCCACCACACGATGGGCGGCGTCAAGATCAACACCGCCTGCGAGGTCCTGGGCCAGGACGGAGCCGCCATCCCCGGCCTCTACGCGGCCGGCGAAGTGACCGGCGGCATCCACGGCACGAACCGCCTGGGCGGCAACGCCCTCGCCGACACGATCGTCTTCGGCCGCATCGCCGGCACGAACGCCGCCGCGAAGAAGTAGGAATCCCGCCGCGCCGCCTTCAGGGAGGCCAACCCCTCCCGAGGCGGCAACAGCACGAAGCGGGAAGAGTCCCGCTCTAATTAAGGAAAAGGGCTGTCCAGAGAACCATCTGGGCAGCCCTTGTTATTGATGAGAGCATGCCCAATCACAGAGCTACAGACCAGCCTCAACTTGCTGGAACTGTGGTCAATGGAGAGAGTTCCCATCCGACAGTTACAAGCTAGACCTCAGCGAACAACCCGGAAACCGGTTCGGTTGCTTCGGACTGCCGGTGGACTTGATGCACGACTTGCAGATCGCAGGTAGTCGCCGAGATTACCCCAGGAACCGCCGCGATGAACGCGGAAGTCGCCTTTTTCTTGCCCCGCTGGATCCGTGGACGCGGACTTCGAGTAGTACCCTGTATCGTACCAGTCCCAGCACCACTCCCAGACGTTCCCATGCATGTCGAAAAGTCCCCAGGCATTGGCCGGGTAACTCCCCACAACTGCGGTCTTCTGAAGGTACTCGCCTTTCGTCGAAACATTGTACGAGAAGTTGCCATCGAAATTGGCTTGGCTCGACAGTAGAGTGTTTCCGTAGGCGGTGGCAGTCCCCTTCCCCGCCCGGCATGCGTACTCCCATTCCGCCTCAGTGGGAAGGCGATAGCCGTTCGCGCTTCGGTTCCAGATGACGTTTACGCCGCTGATCGTGTAAGCTGATTCCAACCCCGCTTGCTTCGAGAGCCAATTGCAATAGCTCACCGCGTCGAACCAGCTGACATTGATGACGGGTCGAGCTCCACGGCCCCAGCCCCCATCATTCGGCTTGGCGGCTCCCGTCGAGACGCAATAGGCGTCATATTCGTCGAAAGTGACCTCATACTTCCCGATCGTGAAGGGTGAAAGGCCCACCTTGTGCTGGGGGCCTTCTGACGATGCCCGGCCCTTCTCGCTCGCGGGACTTCCCATCGTGAACACGCCGCCAGGGAGGCGCGCGAAGCGGCTCTGGTCTAGCGTCGCGGCGACGGAAGCTTGAACGGAAGCTGCCGCTTGCAGGTCAAAACTGACACTCGTAGGCTTACCATCCGCGACAGTCACCGATCTTGACTCGGACAATCCCTCTACGTATCGGAACTCAAGGAGTCGACTGCCGATTTCTATGTTATCGAGCGTCGCCATGGTTCCCGCCTGCAGGTCTCCGAGCTTTCGCCCGTCAAGAAATAGGGCGCCGGAACCAGTCGAAGTCACGGCGAGAGAGCCATAGCTCATCTTCGGAGCGGTCACGGTCATCTTGACAGCAGCGCCTGGGGCGAGGCTTGCGGCAACTGCCGGCGCTGGCGGGGGATTGGTGCTTTCGTCGCCGGGCCTGAACGCGAAGTCCACGGTATAGTTCGTGCTCACCCATGGCGTCTGGACGCCGCCAGTCGCCAGCTTTACCGCACTCGTCACGCGTTTCAATGTCACGGCGATATCCTGCCCCGGCACGGCCACCTGCTCGATAAAGGCCTTGGTGAACGGACTGTTCCTGCCATCGCCGTCCTGGGCGACTGAGCCCGGATCGGTCGCGTATACGATGATGGACTCCGGTACCTTGACTCCTACCACCGCGAGTCCGCGTTCGGCGGATCGCGTAGCGCCGGGGAAGGGATTGTTGCGGCAAGCGTCAAGAATGACGATATTGAGCCTGTTTCCCGCCGACCTCATTTTCGCAAGGACCAGTTCGGCATTCATGGCCTTGTAGGCGAGCTCGTCTGGCTCCTGGATATCGGCGTCCACGGGCAATAGATAGTTGCTGCCCTC
Source organism: Spirochaetota bacterium (assembly GCA_022703215.1). GTDB lineage: Bacteria > Spirochaetota > Spirochaetia > Treponematales > UBA12059 > JAFGNN01. The sequence continues at coordinate 2,858 of JAKLEE010000173.1, forward strand.
CACCTGTACTCCATGACCCGAGTAGTAGAATAGGCCCACCGCTTCGGACTCTTTGAGGGCGTTCCCGAAATCACGCACGGCCTTTTCCATGGCCACGCGGTCGGCGTCCACGAGCGATGTCACGGTGAAACCCGAGGCCTTGAGGGCGGTCGCGATGTCGGCCGCGTCGCTGGCTGGATTCTTGAGGCGGGCGTTGGACTCGTAGGCCCCATTGCCGATGACGAGGGCCACTCGTTTCTCGGAGAACACGGGTGAGAAGGCGAAGGCCAAGAGGAGAAGGAAAACGACGAGCCGGCGGGGCATGGAAGCCTCCTCAATGATATTGTTATTACAGAGAATTGTAGCACCGTAGACAGGAACGCGGAAGCATCGCCTACAGGCCCATAGCCTACAAGCTGCGGCTTCAAGCGCAAGGCCACCCTCCCGCGCGTACTTGGTGTATACTAGGAGGCATGAAACGCATGGGAAACCCAGCCCTCGCACCGGAGGAACGCTTCAACTTTCGGCACTACAAGACGTGGCCGGACTCCGAACGCTGGGAACTCCTGAACGGCCAGGCTTGGGCGATGAGTCCGGCGCCTTCGACGCAGCACCAACGCTTGTCGAGGCGGATGTTCGGCGATCTCGTCGTTTTCCTGAAAGGCAAGCACTGCGAAGCATTCTATGCCCCCTTCGACGTTCTCCTCCCGGAAGGCGACGAAACGGACGACGAAGTCGATACCATCGTCCAGCCGGATATCGTCGTCTACTGTGACTCCTCGAAGATCCGCGACTACGGAGCTCGCGGAGCCCCCGATCTTGCTGTTGAAATCCTCTCACCCTCCACGGCCAGGAAGGACCTGAACGAGAAACTGCGACTCTACGAACGGAACCGCGTCCGCGAGTACTGGGTGATCGATCCGGGCAACCGCTCCATTCTCGTATTCCGTCCCGTTCAGGACGCGGCGGCCTACGACGAGGGCGAGCTCCGCGAACACGGCCGCGACTGGACGCCGCTCGCGTCGAGAGTCCTCGAGGGATTCTCGGTCGATCCCGGGGAGCTGTTCGCGGAATAGGATTCAATCTCTCGGCATGATCAGGTAGCTCGTTGTCGCTTCGGCGCGCTCGGGCTTGGTCGAGAGTCGGCCAGGCACGATCTCGATGCCGCGGCTGATTGCGCTCCTCGCCTCGCCGGGGAGATCGATGAAATCCCCCTCCCTGCTTGTGAATGGATCCGTGGAGGCGACGACCTTGAGGAACTCGGTGCCGTAGGGCTGGGTCATCTTGAAGGCGAAGGGAGCGCCTTCAGATGGGATGCCGAGCACCTGTCCCGCGGCTATCCTGCCGCTCCCGCCGAAGCCGTTTGGCCAGACGAGCTGGGCTTTCCCTGTCGAATCGATGTGGTAAACCTTTATCCAAGCGTCCCTGGTCGCCGTGACGAGCACCGTCATGAGCTCGCCCTCGCGGTAAACCGCTCCCGCCCCCTTGTCGGTGCTCACAGAGACCTTGAGTTCGCCCGCCGGCTCCGTGATGAGCCCGCCGATCGACTCCGCCAAGATTTGGGCGGCTTTGGAGGGATCAATGGCGATTCCGGCCGGAATGGATCCCTTTGGAATGCGTAGTTCCGCGCTGCCTATGAGAATGCCATCCGACAGCCCCGTGAGCTCGAGCCGCGCTCGTACGACGTTTCCCTCGTCGAAGTACCGGCCATGGAGGAGGGCCCCTATATCCTTGGACTTGAAGACGCCCTCGTAGACCTTGCGGAAAGCCGGATCCATCGCCGCGGCGGCCGAGCAGTTGAGGAGGCGCACACGCGTACTCCTCGCCGCCGCGTCAGCGAGACGATCCTCAAGCCAGCGGGCGAAGGGGCTCGGAAGGCCGTCGTAGGCGTAGGTAAAGGTGCCGAAGGTCGCTGTGACCGTCGGGAGATAATGGGCGCTCGCCATTCGATCGAGCTCCCCTGCCAACAGGGAATCGGCGTCCTCGGCGCAGGCCGCGGCGGCGATTCCGAGCGACAAGATGCATAGCAGCGGCGCACGAAACGTTCTTATCATTTTCCACATGCCTTTATTGAACTAGCGGGATCGCGCATATTCAATCGAAAGAATTATCTTCCACTGCCCGGCCGCCGTCAACAAGCGGAAAACCTGGGAGTTGAATATCGTCCCGGGGCTCGACCTTCCCAAACCACGGCTCTCCGGTCGATTGGCCGGCGACGATGGGACGGAAAGCCATTGATCCAGGGCAGCCCGATTGTCCTACTCGAAGTCCGCAGGCGAGACGACGAACACGCTCTTCGTGAGCTCCTCGGGGATGCCGCGCAGGGGGATGGAGACGGCGACCCGACGGCCCGGCTGGGTCGAGAGGCGCTCCAGGGTGGAGGCCGGCATCACGATCTTGGAGCCCTCGTCGATGCCGCTCCCCTCCCCCGCCTTGATGGCGTCCTGGAGCCTGAAGGCCAGGTTGACGAGGGTGCCGAAGTAGTCCTTGTAGCCGAGGCCGCGCACGGCGGGGATCTCGTACTTGAAGATCTCGCCGTGGACGACGGAGAGGCCGATGCCGTCGATGAGGGCGGCCCCCGTATCGTCCTTGAAGGAGTCGATGAGGCTGCGGTAGGCCCCGAGGAGCTCGGGGA